>CALYPO010000038.1 GCA_945276085.1 uncultured Gilliamella sp. | reverse complement strand
TTCGTCAGACAAAAAGATGCTACTGGTAATTTTGGTGATTGGAAAAAAATCAATACACTTGAAGGTTTAACATCAACAGCAACAAAAAATGTAAATGGTGTGTCTGAAGGTACAATTATATTCAAGATCAATAGTGAATTTAGTGGTGCTGATGAAATTGGTTTCACCTTACAAGAACAGACAGAATTTGGTTTACCAAATACGAATAAATGGTTGAACGTATCTGATATCTGGTCAAAAGTGCCACCTGAAGTTGATAATAATCAGCCAACAAAACCTTCAGAGGACGAGCATGGTCCTGGTGATGTTCCTCCTGGTATAGGTCCATTCATCGATGATAGCTATAGAGTTGGTATTTTCAAATATAATACTGATGGTAATTTAGATTTAACTGTTAACTATACAGTTAAACCTGCGACAGGCGATGCACCAACACCTAAATATGGTGAAAAATATGGTGCTGTAGTATGGGAAGACACAAACAAGAACAACCTTCCTGATGCAGGTGAGTTAGTGAAAACATCTTCGTATACATACACTTGGACGCTATCTAATGATCCAGCAGCAACAGCTGATTATCAGGATGCTGTAACCACCGAAACTTTAACCGGAACCACAACTACAACAGGTACGAATGATACAATCTATTTAGGTAGTTCAGACGGTACCAAGAATAATAATGAGCTTTATAACACTAAATACAAAGCTGGTGCGCAAGGTTACTTGTTGAAAGTTGCAACAGACAGATAATATTATTCGTATTGAATTAATATAGTTCTGTTTTTTAACAGATTAAAAACCACTCTTATGAGTGGTTTTTTTATTAGTTTTTTGTAAGTTACTATCTTTATAGCATGCTATTTCTATTATAGAATAAATATCACAATCACTTATTTGATAATATTATGATCATTCCTTGGCAAGAACTAGATTCAAATACGCTGAATAATTTAATTGAATATTTTGTGTTACGTGAAGGTACGGATTACGGTTTGCAAGAAATATCACTTATAGATAAAGTAGATAATGTTAAATCTCAATTGATTGCGGGAAAAGCGGCAATTTTTTGGTCTGAACTGCACCAAACGATCGACATCAAGCTTGTTAAATAATCACTAAATTCCTTATAGCTTAGTATATAATTTATCGCTCAACTTTGTTATAGTGTGTAAATTGGAAATTGGATTGAGAGGAAGGAATAATGATTGGTAAACAGCACACGGATACAACATTAGAATGGTTTTTATCGCATTGTCATATTCATAAGTATCCCGCCAAAAGCACTCTCATTCATCAAGGCGAAAAAGCAGAAACTCTCTATTACATTGTAAAAGGCTCTGTTGCGGTATTAATTAAAGATGATGAAGGCAATGAGATGATTTTATCTTATTTGAATCAAAATCAATTTTTGGGCGAATTAGGCTTGTTTGAAGAAGGTACAGAACGAAGCGCTTGGGTTAAAGCTAAAACAAGTTGTGAAGTGGCCGAAATTTCTTACAAAAAATTTAAGCAACTTGTTCAAGTCAATCCTGATATTTTAATGCGACTTGCAAGTCAAATGGCAAGCCGTTTACAAGTAACATCAGAAAAAGTGAGTAATTTAGCCTTTCTAGATGTTGCTGGTCGCATTGCGCAAACGCTATTAAATCTAGCCAAACAACCCGATGCAATGACTCATCCCGATGGTATGCAAATCAAAATTACCCGTCAAGAAATAGGTCAAATTGTTGGCTGTTCGCGTGAAACTGTTGGTCGAATTTTAAAAATGCTAGAAGACCAACATTTAATATCGGCACATGGTAAAACCATTGTGGTTTATGGAACCCGTTAATTGATGATGGCTATATTTGATCAAAACATTTATAAAAAGCTATATATGGATTGGCATGTCTCATGATTCAACAAAGATCTATTCCCAATCATGTAGCAATTATTATGGACGGCAATGGTCGTTGGGCCCAACAACGAGAGCAGTTACGCGCAGTTGGGCATAGGGCTGGTTTAAAAGCTGTTCGTAAAATTGTCAGTTATGCATCAACCTTAGGTGTTAGAGCTTTGACTTTATATGCATTTAGTAGTGAAAATTGGAAGCGTCCTCAAAATGAAGTTTCAGCATTACTTTCACTTTTTATTTACGCGTTAAATCGTGAAATGAAAAGTCTGCATAATAATAATGTGAAGTTAAATATTATTGGTGATATTTCGCAATTTAATGAACGATTGCAAACTATGATCATTAAAGCGGAACAACTAACAAAAGACAATTCTGGGTTAGTATTGAATATTGCAGCTAATTATGGTGGGCGATGGGATATTATTCAATCAACGAAAAAAATGGTTAAACATGTTTTAGATGGAAAAATCACTTTAGATGATATTACCGAAACATACTTTGCTTCACAAATAAGTATGAACGAATTACCCGATGTCGATCTCGTTATTCGCACTGGCGGTGAGTATCGAATTAGTAATTTTTTGTTATGGCAAATAGCATATTCAGAATTTTATTTTACTGATGTTTTATGGCCGGATTTTGATCAAGCTTTATTTGATAAAGCAATTGATGTTTTTAATACCCGAGAACGACGTTTTGGTGGTATTCAAGCAGAGGAACATTCATGTTAATTCAACGATTATTGGCTGCAATTGCGCTCATTCCACTTGTGTTAATTATACTTTTTTTTGCTCCATTATCCGTTTTTGTTGTTATTATGATGATAATTGGTGGTATCGCTGCATGGGAGTGGGCTCAATTCTTACATATTACTAACCAACAAAATAAATTGTTTTTTGCTCTTCTAATGGTAGTGATATTGGCTGTACTTTATTTTATTCCAATTCCAATTGAATTAAAAATAACACTCTATAGCGTAATATTATCATTATCCATTATTTGGTGGTTAATTGCACTAATTTTAGTTATGACTTATCCCAAAACTGCACATTATTGGTTTAATTCAATTACATTAAAATTACTGTTTGCTTTTTTTACATTAGTGCCTTTTTTCCTTGGTATGGTGGGGTTAAGGTCGGTCAATTATAGTTCAAATTGTTATACAGGAGCGACTTTGTTGTTATATGTATTTGTTCTTGTATGGGCTACCGATACAGGCGCATATTTTGCTGGACGAAGTTTTGGAAAAAGAAAATTGGCACCAAAAGTTTCACCCGGTAAAACAGTAGAAGGATTTATTGGTGGAGTAAGTCTGGCAGTGGTTATTAGTGTTCTTGCTTATTTTTCGAATCTTATTAATATTAAATTTAATGTATTTTTTATTAGTTCATTATTGGCAATTTTGGTTTCAGTATTAGGTGATCTCACTGAAAGTATGTTTAAACGAGAAGCAGGTATAAAAGATAGTGGCAATCTGATACCTGGTCATGGTGGTCTTTTAGATCGAATAGATAGTTTAACAGCTGCGGTGCCTATTTTTACTGTATTATCTTTGCATTTACTATAAAAAGGTTATAGATTTTGCTTTGGTCACTGTTGTTATTTATCATTACTATCAGTATATTAGTGACTATACATGAATTCGGCCACTTTTTTGTAGCTCGTTTATGTGGAGTTCGTGTTGAATGTTTTTCCATTGGATTTGGAAAAAAAATATGGTCGCATAAATTTTCAAGTGGAACTGAATTGGTTATTGCTATGATTCCTCTTGGTGGTTATGTTAGAATGCTAGATGGAAGATCGAAAGAATTAGCAACCATTGATAAAAGCTCGGCTTTTGATAATAAAAAACTATGGCAAAGAGCTGCAATCGTATTTGCAGGTCCTATAGCTAATTTTGTTCTAGCGGCAGTAATTTATTGGGGTATTTTTTTACTTGGTGTGACAGTTTATCCTGTCAAAATTAAAGAAACGATACCCAATACGCCAGCATCGACAATAAATCTACCGGTCGATGCAGAGTTGAAAAAAGTAAATGATATTCAGATAGACAGTTGGAATGATGTAAATCTAGCTCTGATGTCGGTTATGGGGCAACATAATGTGTCTTTAACTTACTTAGTATCAACCAAAAATAGTACAGACGAAATTAGAAAAACTGTCGATATTAGCCATTGGCGATTTGATGTAGAGAAAGAATCAGCAATTACAACATTTGGTTTTATTCCTAAAGCGTTGGAAATTTATCCAATTGTGAGTAAAATTGTGCCAGAATCTGCAGCAGAAAAAGCAGGATTACAAATTGGTGATAAAATTATCAGTTATAATAATAAACTTTATACTAATTGGGATGATTTTTCAGCTGAGATAAAAAAAGCAAATAAACTAACATTGAAGGTCGAACGGAAGAATCATGATGTTGAACTGCTTCTTACACCGACCATTCAAAAAAATGGAGAAGGTGTAGCGGGTTTATATCCTTCTTCAAACGCGGTAGTTAAGCAGTATGGTTTTTTTGAAGGATTAGGTAAAGGCATTGAGCAAACAGTATTAACAACAAAATTAACTGTAGGTTCACTTTATCAGCTAGTGACAGGTGTTATTGGGCTTAAGCATTTATCTGGACCAATAACGATAGCAAAAAGCGCAGGGCAAACAGCAAGTTATGGTTTCACACCTTACTTATACTTTCTTGCTTTTATCAGTGTAAGTTTGGGGGTTATCAATCTTGTTCCATTACCAATGCTAGATGGCGGTCACCTTGTCTTATTATTATGTGAAAAGATTAAGGGAAAAGCTTTATCTAATATAACTCAGGAACGATTATTTCGTATAGGGTTTTTATTATTAATGGTAATAATGGGAATTGCACTATTTAATGATGTTTTACGATTGTGATGGGATGAGGTTATAAACATTTACAATGAAAATAAATAAATTACTTATAGCATCTTTGCTGTTTAGTACCACAGCGGTATACAGTTCTAACGCATTTTGTGTTGATGATTTTGTGGTAAAGGATATTAAATTCGAAGGATTACAACGGGTTACTCCGGGAGCGGCATTGCTTGAAATGCCTGTTCAAGTTGGCGATTATGTGAATGAGGCCGATCTAGGGCGTATCATCAAATCACTTTATGCGAGTGGCAATTTTGAAAACATTAGTGTTTCTCGTGATGGTGATCGATTAATTGTTCATGTTCAAGAACGGCCAACTATTGCAAGTATTACTTTTTCTGGTAATAAATCAGTCAAAGATGACATGTTAAAAAAGAATTTAGATAGTTCTGGAATTCGAGAAGGTGAAGCGTTGGATCGTACAATGCTTTCAGGAATAGAAAAAGGGCTAGAAGATTTTTATTATAGTGTCGGTAAATATAACGCAAAAATCAAAGCTGTTGTTACACCATTATCTCGAAATCGTGTTGATCTGAAATTAGTTATTGCAGAAGGAAAATCCGCATTAATCGATCAAATCAATATTGTCGGTGCGAAAGCTTTTTCTTCTGAAGAGCTTATTGCCCGTTTTTCTTTGCGAGATGAAGTTCCTTGGTGGAATATGCTTGGTGATCGTAAATATCAAAAACAAAAATTAGCTAACGATCTAGATGAATTACAAAGTTTTTACCTCAATCGTGGTTATGCTCGATTTAATATTGAATCAACTCAAGTAAGTTTAACGCCAGATAAAAAAGGCATTTACGTCACCATTAATATTCATGAAGGTGAGCAGTACAAACTATCCGGTCTTGATTTTAAAGGCAATTTTGCTGGTCATAAAGATGCTATTGCTAAAATAGCAAAAGAAAACGTAACAATTGGTGAGCTGTATAACGGCAAAAAAATTACCGATGTTGAAGATAACATTAAACGTTTACTTGCTAATTTTGGTTATGCCTATCCTCGAGTGGCTATACAACCAGAAATGGATGATGCCAACCATCAGGTCAAATTAACTGTCATGGTTGATGTAGGCCAACGTTATTATGTTCGTAATATTAAAATCGTTGGTAACACTGTTACTAGTGAGAGTGTTGTTCGTCGTGAACTTCGTCAAATGGAAGGGGCTTGGTTAAGTAACGGTTTGGTGGAACTAGGTAAAGATCGATTAAATCGACTTGGCTTTTTTGACACAGTCGAAGCAAATACTGAACGTGTTCCAGGCGTTGATGATCAAGTTGATATCATTTATAAAGTGAGTGAACGCAATACGGGTAGTATTAAATTTGGTGTTGGTATTGGCTCAGATAGTGGAATAAGTTTCAATGCTGGTATTTCACAAGATAACTGGTTAGGTACAGGTAACAGTGTATCGTTTGATGTGAATACTACAGATACTGACAAAACTGCATCTATCTCAATTGTTGACCCGTATTTTACGGTGGATGGTGTCAGTTTAGGTGGAAGTATTTATTATAATACTTATAAAGCTGATGATGATAAAGATGAATCAGAATATTCGAGTAAAACATGGGGAGCCTCAGCTAATTTAGGTTTTCCAATTAGTGAGAATAATTTTGTTCGTTTTGGTACCGAATACGCAAATCATAAACTATCAGATATGAAAGCCCAATATGGTATGTGGCGATATTTTGATAAAATGGGCGAAAAAACAAAAGATAAACACTCTATATCGTTTGATACCAATGACTTATTATTAAATGCATATTGGACTTATAATTCGTTAGATCGTGGTTTCTTCCCGACTGATGGTTTAAAAATAACCTCTAATGCTAAAATTTCTGCACCAGTATTTGATAACCGTTTTTACAAGCTAGTTACTGATGCATCGTATTATTTACCATTTGATTCTGAACATCATTGGGTCTTTTTAACTCGTGGCCGTTTAGGTTATGGTAATGGTCTTGGCGGTAAAGAATTACCATTTTATGAGAACTTCTATGCTGGTGGTTCAACAGTACTTCGTGGTTTTAAATCAAATACTGTTGGTCCTAAGGCTGTATATTTTAATAACAGTAAAGGCTGTAGCGGTTTAGATGATACAAGTACATGTACAAGGTCTAAAGATGCGGTTGGTGGTAATGCTATTGCTTTTGCTAGTACTGAATTAATAGTGCCAACACCATTCATTGGTGAAAAATATGTAGATAATGTTCGTACCTCTGTATTTTTTGATGCTGGTACAGTATGGGATACTGAATGGGACTTTAAAGGACATAATATTCCGGATTATAGCTCTCCATCTGATATAAGAATGTCAGCAGGTTTAGCTGTGCAATGGATGTCCCCTTTAGGACCATTAGTCTTTTCTTATGCACAGCCGTTTAAAAAATATAATGGAGACTCGGCTCAACAGTTCCAGTTTAATATAGGATCGACATGGTAATGCCATGTCAAAATTAATAAATAGACATAGGTGATAAAAGTGAAAAAAATTATTTCAGTTCTAGGTATAAGTGCTGCATTATTGTTTACAGGTATGGCAAATGCAGAAGTGAAAATTGGTGTGGTTGATGTTATGTCAGTTTTACAAAAAATGCCACAACGAGAAACAGTAGGTAAAGCCTTGGATAAGGAATTTGAAGCAAGAGCTAAATCTCTGCAAGAAGAAGAAAAGAAAGCAGGAGATGCTGCTGCTCGTCTCAAAAAAGATGGTCTGACTTTATCTGCTTCTGAAAAAACTAAATTAAACAAAACAATTTCTGATTTTGAAAACAAAGCTAAAGCATTTTCAGCTGATTATCGTAAACGTGAAACAGAAGAAGCCGGCAAATTATTAACTAAAATTCAAGAAGCGGTTAAAGACATTGTTACTACTGAAAAGTACGATATCATTTTAAAAGCTGAAGCGACATTATCAGCATCAGATGCTGTAGATATCACAAATAAAGTATTGGAAAAGGTTAGTAAATAATGTCAGCTTTTTGTTTAAAACAACTAGCTCAACAGCTTGATGCGAAGTTACATGGTGATGGTGAATTATCCATCACCGGTATTGCTTCAATGCAAAGTGCAAAATCAGGACAAATTACTTTTTTGTCTGATAAAAAATTGCAAAGTAACTTATTAGAATGTAAAGCTTCTGCTGTTGTGATGACAGAGGATAGTCTTGAATATTGGAAGGGTGCTGCTCTAATTGTCAAAAATCCCTATCTCGCTTATGCAAAATTAGCTCAGTTACTTGACAGTACACCTGTACCCGCTGAAGGTATAGCAACGACTGCTGTAATAGATCCAACAGCAAAATTAGGTACTAATATTTCGATTGGTGCAAATGCTGTTATCGAAAGTGGTGTTGTACTTGGTGATAATTGCATTATTGGTCCTGGTTGTTTTATAGGAAAAAATACGACGATTGGCTCAGGGACAAAATTATGGGCTAATATCTCTGTATATCATAATTGTATAATTGGTGATAATTGTTTAATTCAATCCGGTACCGTCATTGGTGCAGATGGATTTGGATACGCTAATGATCGCGGTAAATGGATTAAAATCCCACAATTAGGTCGGGTTATCATTGGTAACAATGTAGAAATTGGTGCTTCAACAACAATTGATCGTGGTGCACTCGATGATACAGTAATTGGTGATGGCGTGATTATCGATAACCAATGCCAAATTGCGCATAATGATGTAATCGGTGATCATACTGCGGTCGCTGGTGGCGTTATTATGGCGGGAAGTTTAACTATTGGTCGTCACTGTATGATTGGTGGAGCGAGCGTCATTAACGGGCATATGGAAATATGTGATCAAGTTACCGTAACAGGAATGGGAATGGTTATGCGCCCTATTAAAGAGCCTGGCGTTTACTCATCAGGGATCCCATTACAAGAAAATAAAGTATGGCGAAAAACCGCTTCATTGGTATTACATATTGATGAAATGAATAAACGTTTGAAAGCGCTTGAGAAGAAACTATTAAATGTCTCGACGTAGGCGATTACGGTCGGTATAATGCTTGCCTATTTTATCAATTTTTTTAGCTCAATTATTAAGTTAAACTAATTTTGAGCAGATATTATTTAATAATTTTGAGGTATGAAGATGCAAGTTTCGGTAGAAACAACACAAGGTTTAGGTCGACGTTTATCAATTACAATTAAAGCAGAAGACATTAAAAAAGCGGTTGATAAAGAACTCATTAATACTGCAAAAAAAGTACGTATTGATGGCTTTCGTAAAGGAAAAGTACCTTTAAAAATTGTTGAGCAGCGTTATGGGGCTTCTATTTTACAAGATGCATTAAGTGATTTAATGCAACGAAATTTTGTTGATGCAATTATTCAAGAAAAAATCAATCCAGCTGGCGCACCAACTTATTCTCCTACTCAGTTTAAAGAAGGACAAGATTATACTTATACGGTTGAATTTGAAGTTTATCCGGATGTTAAAATTAAAGATTTAGATAAAATTGAAGTTGAAAAACCTGTCGCTGAAGTAAATGATGCTGATATTGATACAATGATCGAGACTTTACGTAAACAACAAGGCACTTGGAAAGAGGTAGATCAATCTGCACAAGAACAAAATCGTGTTACTTTAGATTTTGTTGGTCAAGTTGATGGTAGTGAATTTGAAGGTGGAAAAGCGGATAATTTTACTCTAGTTTTAGGTCAAGGTCGTATGATTCCTGGCTTTGAAGATGCAATTGTTGGTCATAAAGCTGGTGATAAATTTGATATTAACGTCACTTTCCCTCAAGACTATCATGCTGAAAACTTAAAAGGTAAACCGGCTGTTTTTGCTGCGACCTTAAACAAAGTTGAAGAGCTAGAACTACCTGAATTAAATAAAGACGTTATCAAACGATTTGGTATTGCTGATGGTACTGTTGAAAGTTTACGTGCAGAAGTGCGTAAAAATATGTTACGTGAGCTTAATGCAACTATTCGTAACAAAATAAAAGCTCAAGTCATTGATGGTTTAGTTAAAAATAATGAAATTGATGTTCCTAATGCCTTAATTGAGCGCGAAATTGATGTATTACGCCAACAAGCAGTCTCTCGCTTTGGTGGTAATGTGAAACAAGCAATGGAATTACCTAAAGAACTTTTTGAAGCAGAAGCGAAACGTCGTGTATCGGTGGGATTACTATTTGGTGAAATCATTGAAAGTAATAAACTTAAAGCTGATGAAACACGAGTGAAATCATTAATTGATGAAATTGCAACAGCTTATGAAGATCCAAAAGAAGTCATAGAATATTATCATAAAGATAAAAAAGCTATGGATAACCTTCGTTCTGTAGCATTAGAAGATCAAGTTGTTGATTTATTATTAGCTAGCGCTAAAGTAACAGATAAAAATTACTCATTTTCTGAATTAATGAATCAACAAGTAGCTTAGTTTTTTTTATTATCTGTTTCATTTAATCAAAAAGATCACTTTAGAGCCCAAATAAGGATTGTCTGTTTGGGCTATTTTGTTTAATTAGGAGATGAAAATGCCTTTAGAACCATATATGAGCGTTATTCCAATGGTTGTTGAACAAAGCTCGCGAGGAGAAAGAGCTTACGACATATACTCACGATTATTGAAAGAACGCGTTATATTTTTAACTGGTCAAGTTGAAGATAATATGGCGAATTTAATTATTGCTCAGATGTTATTTCTAGAAGCTGAAAATCCCGAAAAAGATATTTATTTATATATTAATTCACCTGGCGGTGTCGTCACAGCAGGCATGGCTATTTACGATACAATGCAATTTATCAAACCAGATGTAAGCACTATTTGTTTGGGACAAGCATGTTCAATGGGGTCACTACTACTGACTGCTGGCACTAAAGGTAAACGTTACTGCTTACCTAATGCTCGGGTTATGATTCATCAACCATTAGGTGGTTTTCAAGGACAAGCTTCCGATATTCAAATTCATGCTCAGGAAATTTTACAGGTAAAAAGTCGGTTGAATAGTATTTTAGCCAAGCATACCGGTCAAGATATCAGCGTGATAGAAAAAGATACCGATCGTGATAACTTTATGTCTGCCGAAAAAGCAGTTGAATATGGATTAGTTGATGCCATATACAGTAAACGATCATAATAAATAAATTAGGTGGTAAAAGTGAATAAAGAAAGTTCTGAAAAATTACTCTATTGTACTTTTTGTGGGAAAAGTGAACATGAAGTTCGTAAATTAATTGCTGGTCCATCATCTATTTATATTTGTAACGAATGCATAGGATTATGTAATGATATCTTAAAAGAAGAAACTAAAAGCTTCCTTTCTCATGAAGAGTTTATTAGCAAACCTTTACCAACTCCACATGAAATTCGAAAACATCTTGATGAATATGTGATTGGTCAAGATCGAGCGAAAAAGGTTTTATCCGTTGCTGTTTATAATCACTATAAGCGCTTACGTAATCATGCTAGCCGTAATGATGTTGAATTAGGTAAAAGTAATATTCTATTAATCGGGCCAACTGGTAGTGGTAAAACATTATTAGCTGAAACGTTAGCGCGTTTTTTAGATGTTCCTTTCGCTATGGCTGATGCAACAACGCTAACTGAAGCTGGTTATGTCGGTGAAGATGTTGAAAATATCATTCAAAAGTTATTACAAAATTGTGACTATGATGTTGAAAAAGCTCAACGTGGAATTATTTATGTTGATGAAATCGATAAGATTTCTCGAAAATCTGATAATCCATCTATCACTCGAGATGTATCTGGTGAAGGCGTTCAACAAGCACTTTTAAAAATTATTGAAGGAACTATTGCTTCGGTTCCACCTAAAGGTGGGCGTAAACATCCGCAGCAGGAATTTTTACAAGTTGATACTTCTAAAATTTTATTCATTTGTGGTGGCGCATTTAGTGGTTTAGATAAAGTTATCGAAAATCGAGTTTCTACTAACACCGGCATAGGTTTTGGCGCTGATGTTAAAAGTACTAAAAATAAAGCAACAGAATCCGAATTATTGGCGCAAATCGAATCGGAAGATTTAGTCAAATTTGGTTTGATTCCAGAATTTATTGGACGATTACCAGTGATTGGCACATTGTCTGAACTGGATAAAGAGGCTTTAATTAGTATATTGACTGAACCGAAAAATGCATTAACAAAACAGTTTGAAACACTTTTTGATTTAGATGGTGTTGAACTTGAATTCACTCCAGAGGCATTAGCTGCTATTGCAACTAAAGCTTTAAAACGAAAAACTGGAGCACGAGGCTTGCGTTCAATTGTTGAAAATATTTTGTTAGATACTATGTATGACTTACCATCAAACAAAAATATTAAAAAAGTGATAGTTGAAAAAGAAACAGTTGAACAGTCTCAAACGCCAAGTTTAGTATACCGAGATAATGTTGAGCTTTCAGCATAATTTTAGATATGCTTGTTAGTTTTTGACTCACAAGCATTAGTTCAAATAGTTTAGGTATAATTACGTATAGATCGTATAGATATTGTCAAGATGTTTCAGGAATAGTATGTATTTAAATCATAAATAATAGACTTGAATATCTAAAAACGACCCCAATATCAACATAATAGGTTTTGTACTATTAGAGAGAATAAAATGAAAACAAAACAAACTAACCAAATGATTATGCCTATTTTACCATTACGTGATGTCGTTGTTTTTCCACATATGGTAATCCCTCTCTTTGTTGGTCGTAATAAA
The DNA here is from genome assembly GCA_945276085.1 of uncultured Gilliamella sp. GTDB lineage: Bacteria > Pseudomonadota > Gammaproteobacteria > Enterobacterales > Orbaceae > Gilliamella. Next base: position 599 of record CALYPO010000038.1, on the reverse strand, counting down.
TCAATACGTTGTCTTGAAAGTGCAATGGAAATGGACAAACAAGTTTTTCTTGTAACCCAAAAAAATCCTTCACAAGATGATCCTGAGATTGATGATTTATATGAAATTGGTACTGTAGCAAATATTTTGCAATTACTTCAACTGCCTGATGGCACTGTAAAAGTATTAGTTGAAGGCGTCGAAAGAGCGAAAATTGTTGATATTGTTGAACAAAAAGAAGATGATTTTTTCGTTGCTAGTATTCAACCATTGCATGAAAAAAATAAAGATAGTGATTTAAATGAAGCTTTAATGCGGGTAGTACTTTCTAATTTTGATGATTATGCAAAACTGAATAAAAAAGTCACACAAGAAGTTGTCGATTCAATTCGATTAATCAAAGAGCCTTCTCAACTTGCTGATTCAATTGCAGCTACGCTATTTTTAAAAGTTGAACAAAAACAAGAGTTACTTGTTACCGCTAATTTAGAAAAGCGTTTTGAATTGCTTATCTCATTGATGGAAGCGGAAATTGATTTATTACAAGTTGAAAAAAATATCCGCCAGCGCGTTAAACAACAAATGGAAAAAGCGCAAAAAGAGTATTATCTTAACGAACA
>CALYPO010000037.1 GCA_945276085.1 uncultured Gilliamella sp. | reverse complement strand
GTTATTTTTTATTTTTACATATATGAAAACAATAATCTATAAATAACTTTTTTAAATTGAACAAACAATAAGTTAATTTATGCGAACAACTCAACACAACAACACAATATCGATATAGCGTAGAAAAAGTATAAAAGGATTTGTGAGCATATCAAAAACGATAGTAATATTATTTTTTATTGAGAATTATTGCGTCGAATGAATGAATCGACACAACAATTCTTAATGTCAAAGCGGCAAATTATAGAAAAGTGAAAAGTTGTTCTTTTGGTAAACGTGATTTTGGTCGATGTGCGTTGCCATCATCAGCAGCGCGATAGCCTAATGTCGCAACTACAACACTTTTCAATCCCTTACTTTTAAGATCTAAAATTTCGTCAATTTTAGCTGAATCATATCCTTCGATAGCCGTAGAATCAACACCAATTGCCGCAGCAGCAAACAAAAGTTGCCCCAATGCAATATAAGTTTGCTTTTCTTCCCAACACTGTTGCGATTCAGGGGTTGCACTATTTAAATTAACAAAATAACGTCGACCTTGATCTTGCGATACTTTTAAATCTTCAGAAGGCAGACGACCGTCTTTTTCTTCTTGATTCAGTAGATTCACTAAATGACTTTCATCCAATGGCACTTTTATACAAAAAACAATAGTATGTGACGATCCTGTCACGCGTGGCTGATTAAAATCAGGAAAAGCAGGCAAAATCTTATTTTTTGCTGTGTCTGACTCAATCACATAAAAATGCCATGGTTGAGAATTTACCGATGATGGACTGTTTCTTAAAACAGTTAAAAGTTGCTCAATAATAGCTACAGGTATCTTTTTAGTAGGATCATAATGTTTAGTGGTATAACGTTTTTGCGAAATTTCGACGATATTCATATTTTTGACTCCACCTTATTGGTTAATGATGAACGATAACTTATTTTTTAACTAAATTAATGATTTTCTATTCATTTTAGAATACTATTAATTACCACTTGAATAACAAATTCAACCGATCTTTACTTATCTCTATGCTCCTATATAAAAATGCGTATTATTACACTTCATTTTTTTATAAAAAAACAAATAATAATTATAATTTTCATTTATATCATAGAGTTATTTAACAACAAAACGACACCAATATCTTTACAATAAAAAAAATAGAGAATATTATCTAGCACAATTTTAAAGGCTTTACAGTTTATAGTGATATAAAAGTACCGTTACGGAAAATGTGATGTTTAAAAGTAAACATATATTAACAAAATTATGTGCAGCAGTCTTTTTTTCAAATATTTTTTATTGTTTTTCAGCCAATGCATTAAGTGCCACATCTGTTCAAGTCATAAATGGCACAGAACCTTATATTTCAATAGATAATAATCACACACCAGCAAACATAACTGATTTACTTTGGATTGCAGTAGAAAACGATCAAACTAATGGGACAGAAGAAGTTAACAATGAAAATTCAACTCAGATCGACACGCGAATAAAAAATCCTAATTTAACTTATTATATTCCTGATTTTGATTCATCCCCCGATAAATTAATTGTACTTCCTAAGTCTGTTGAAACTTTTGAAAATATAATAACTTTATTAACTGATTATAATGCAAAAGAAGTGGATATTTTTACTATTCTAAACGATCATCAATATGTTAAAGATGACGATGGTGATAATGGATTTAATGCTAGTGGAACCATGTCTCTCACTATAAAAGATAACAACAATAATACTATTGAGCCAAGCGAAAAATTAAATAACTGTATTGGTTACTACGCGGTAACATTAGCCACAACAGAATCACAGCTTTCAACCACATTTGGGGTACCTAATATTAGGACTTATCCAAGTGTAAATAAAACCTATTATGTCACATCTTCCTCCAAGGATGTGCCTACGATTTGCTGGCTACAACCATCTTTAGAAAAAGGTAATCCACCAGAATTTGCTTATACAAAAGAAGAATACGAAGCGAATTATATTCAGAATACTTGGGAACAAGATATGCCTTGGTGGGATGCCAATAAAGGTTTTTTGCCTCGAGGTTCGTCTGAAGAAAGTTATAATAAGTTTCCTACAACTGCTGCCAATAAATTATATTTTAATGTCGTACTTGCCGGTGCAAACTGGAGTCAAATTTCTTATACTAAAAACCCAACAACATCGCCCATTAGTTTAAAGCTTAGTGGAAAAGATAACGTGCTTCGAGTTGAGTTTACAGGACCCAATTTTTCAGAAAAATTAAAAAATAATATTTCAGCTGCAAATAATACAGTATTTTCTTTAACTGTCGGCAATAAAACTATTTATAGTTTTACTATCACTCAATGGTACCTGATTTCTGAAAATGTAGTTTTTAAAGATCAAAAATCTGCCAAACATTATTGTAGTTGTCAAAACCCAAGAGTCGCGCTGACTTATAGGCGATCATTAACTAATGCAAAAAGTTGGGATTATTTTTTTGGAGAAAATGAAAGAAATAATTACAAACGCACGGTTGGAACGCTTTTATCTGAATGGGGGAATACGGTAAATGAGGTTTATCCAAGCGATTCAACACTTTCAAATGCGCTATCTAATTACGCTTGGACAGATGAACAAGACTACGATATGGGTATAGCTGAGCCGCTAAAATCTAAATTACGAAATTTTAATCCTTTTGATGAAGATAATGGTGATGATGATGAACAAGGCACCTTATATCCCCCACCAATACCTGATGATGGTGACGATGAACTATTTCCAGAAAACGAATGTGATCAAGACCCCATAGATTGGTCTTTCGAAGGAACAAAATTCTATGGTGTTGATTTAACCAACGGAAGTATTGCTTCATTCGATAAAGATACTCAAGGCTTAAAAGCTATCTGCTTTATCGATTAACTGAATTTTGCTAATTAAAATCATAATATTTAATGACCTTTTAAGATTAGATATTGACATTAACTATGTTCTTTGATAAAAATATTGGCATTATTTTGACCAATATAAATTTAGAGATTCGTTTTAATGATTAGAACAACTACTCTCCTCACTAGCTTACTCCTCGCATTATTTTGCGCGGATTGCTTGTGTGTTGAGTAATGAGATAATTTATTAAACAACTCGACAAATTAACAAGAACCCGCGCTAAAGTGCGGGTTTTTTGTTTTCATAACTTGAAATACCGTAATAGCGCTAAAATATAGATAAGGAATAAACAATGAGCGATCAAGTCATTATTTTTGATACCACACTACGTGATGGCGAACAAGCTTTACAAGCAAGTTTAAGTGTCAAAGAAAAACTACAAATAGCGCTAGCTTTAGAAAGAATGCGGGTGGATGTGATGGAAGTTGGTTTTCCTATCTCATCCCCTGGTGATTTTGAATCAGTACAAACGATTGCTAAAACAATTAAAGATAGTCGTGTATGTGCATTATCTCGCTGTATAGATAAAGATATTGATGTTGCAGCAGAAGCGTTAAAAGTTGCCGATCAATTTCGTATTCATACTTTTATGGCAACTTCAACCTTACACGTGCAAGACAAATTAAAAATGACATTTGAAGATGTCGTTGAAAGGGCTGTGCACTGTATTAAACGTGCACGTAATTATACTAATGATGTGGAGTTTTCTTGTGAAGATGCAGGCCGTACCCCAATTGATAACTTATGTCGGATTGTTGAAGCAGCAATTCAAGCAGGGGCAACAACGATCAATATTCCGGATACTGTCGGTTATACTGTCCCTTATCAATTTGGTGGCATTATTCGTACCTTATTTGAACGTGTCCCGAACATTGATAAAGCGATTATCTCTGTTCATTGTCATGATGACTTGGGCATGTCGGTGGCTAACTCGATTAGCGCGATTCAGGAAGGTGCTAGGCAGATTGAAGGCGCGATGAATGGTTTGGGTGAACGCGCAGGTAATACAGCTTTAGAAGAAGTCATTATGGCAATTAAAGTTCGTCAAAATATTCTAAACGTTCACACCAATATTAATCATCAAGAAATCTATCGTACCAGCCAAATCGTCAGTCAAATTACTAATACACCAATACCGGCCAATAAAGCGGTTATTGGTAGTAATGCTTTTGCCCACTCCTCCGGCATTCACCAAGACGGTGTGCTTAAAAATCGTGAAACCTACGAAATCATGACACCTGAATCTATTGGTTTAAATCAAATCCAATTAAATTTAACTTCACGCTCGGGTAGAGCCGCGGTAAAACACCGACTTGAAGAGTTAGGTTATCATGATAACGATTATAATTTAGACCAAGTATACGAAGCATTTTTAGAGCTTGCAGATAAAAAAGGACAAGTGTTTGATTATGATTTAGAAGCCTTAATTTTTATCAATCAATTAAAAGATGAACAAGAACATTATGTGTTGGACTATTTTAATGTTCAATCAGGTTCAACAGTTGTCTCTACTGCATCAGTGAGTTTAATTATTGGCGATCAAAAATATTCAGATGCGGCAACGGGTAATGGTCCAGTTGATGCAGTTTATCAAGCAATAAATCGTATTACTGGCGAGCCAATAACGATAGTTAAATACCAATTAGCGTCAAAAGGGCAAGGTGAAAATGCTTTAGGGCAAGTTGATATCGTTGCCGATTATAAAGGTCGCAAATTCCATGGTGTGGGATTAGCAACAGATATTGTCCATTCATCTGCATTAGCATTAATTAATGTATTAAATAATGTTTATCGGGCAAATCAAGTTGCACAACAAAAACAAAAATTGCATCATGATTAACATATTAAATTATGTTGTTTTATAAATACTAAATATACCAATTAAATTGTTAAGGAATAAAAATGTCACAAAATTATCATATTGCAGTGTTACCTGGTGACGGTATTGGCCCTGAAGTAATGAAGCAAGCTTATAAAGTACTCGACGTTATTCGCCAAAAATACAATCTTTCAATAACTACCAGTGAGTATGATGTTGGTGGCGCCGCTATTGATATCCATGGCTGCCCATTACCAAAAGAGACGCTTGAAGGTTGTGAAAAAGCTGATGCGATTTTGTTTGGTTCAGTTGGTGGTCCAAAATGGACAAACTTACCCCCTGATCAACAACCAGAACGCGGCGCATTATTACCATTACGAAAGCATTTTAAATTATTTGCTAACATGCGCCCTGCTAGTTTGTATCAAGGTTTAGAAGAATTATGTCCTTTACGGGAAGATATTGCTAAACGTGGTTTTGATATTTTATGTATGCGTGAACTAACTGGTGGTATCTATTTTGGTTTACCTAAAGGTCGTGAAGGTTCTGGCCCTCAAGAACGTGCTTTTGATACTGAAGTTTATCACCGTTTTGAAATTGAGCGTATAGCTAAAATGGCATTTGAAGCTGCAAAAATTCGTCGTAAAAAAGTCACTTCTGTTGATAAAGCTAATGTACTACAAACATCAATTTTATGGCGTGAAGTTGTAAACGAAGTCGCTAAACAATATCCAGATGTCACACTTGAACATATGTATATCGATAATGCAACCATGCAACTTGTTAAAGATCCTTCACAATTTGATGTCATTTTATGTTCAAATTTGTTTGGTGATATATTGTCTGACGAATGTGCAATGATTACCGGTTCAATGGGGATGCTACCATCAGCAAGCCTTAACGAGCAGGGTTTTGGATTATATGAGCCTGCTGGTGGGAGTGCACCGGATATTGCCGGTAAAAATATCGCAAATCCAGCTGCACAAATTTTATCGTTAGCACTACTCGTGCGTTATAGTTTAAAACGTGATGATATTGCCAAAGCTATTGAAAATGCGGTTAATAAAGCTTTAGAACAAGGAACCCGTACTATCGATCTTGCTCGTGGTGGTAGTTATGTTTCAACCGATGAAATGGGTGATACCATTTGTCGTTTAATTTAATTTTTAGACTAAGGGTTAAGCAATCATATTAACCCTTTTAAAGAATATTAAAGGAATATAAGCAATGTCTACAAAACCCAAAACATTGTATCAAAAATTATATGATGCACATGTTGTTTACGAAGCACAAAATGAAACCCCTATTTTGTATATCGATCGCCATTTAGTTCATGAAGTTACCTCACCCCAAGCCTTTGATGGTTTACGTGCGATGAACCGAAAAGTGCGCCAGCCACACAAAACATTTGCAACTATGGATCACAATACTTCAACCAAAAGTAATGATTTAAGTGCGTGTAGTGAAATGGCTCGCATCCAATTAACAGAATTAGCAAAAAATGCTCAAGAGTTTGGCATTTCGTTATATGGTTTACAAAGTCCGTTACGTGGGATTGTCCATGTTGTCGGGCCTGAGCAAGGGATGACTTTACCAGGAATGACCATTGTATGCGGTGACTCCCATACAGCTACCCATGGCGCATTTGGAGCGCTGGCTTTTGGTATTGGAACATCAGAAGTTGAACATGTATTAGCGACCCAAACCCTAAAACAAGGTCGAGCGAAAACCATGAAAATTGAAGTCAAAGGTCAGGTTGCCGACGGCATTACCGCTAAAGATATTATTTTAGCGATTATTGGTAAAACGACCAGTGCTGGTGGTACAGGACACGTGGTTGAGTTTTGTGGTGAGGCGATTAAATCCTTATCAATGGAAGGCCGGATGACATTATGTAATATGGCTATTGAAATGGGTGCTAAAGCAGGATTGGTCGCACCTGATGATGTCACTTTTGAATACTTAAAAGGTCGCCAATTTTCACCTAAAGGAGAAGATTTTGACAAAGCCGTGGCTTACTGGAAAACCTTGAAAACCGATGAAGGAGCGCATTTTGACCGTGTAGTCACCCTTGAAGCAAAAGATATTGCACCACAAGTCACATGGGGAACAAATCCAGGGCAAGTAACCGCTATTGATAAGCAAGTACCCAATCCACACGATTTTTCCGATCCGATCGAAAAACAGTCTGCTGAACGTGCATTAGCCTATATGGGATTAACTGCTGGAACTAAGATGTCTGATATTAAGATCAATAAAGTATTTATCGGATCTTGTACGAATTCACGCATTGAAGATTTACGCGCTGCGGCTGCTATTGCTAAAGGACGAAAGGTGGCACAAGGTGTACAAGCCTTAGTCGTGCCTGGTTCTGGACCAGTCAAAGAACAAGCAGAAGCTGAAGGATTAGATAAGATTTTTATCGATGCGGGATTTGAATGGCGCTTACCGGGTTGTTCAATGTGCTTAGCGATGAATGATGACAAATTAGCACCAGGCGATCGCTGCGCGTCAACCAGTAACCGTAATTTTGAAGGGCGTCAAGGTCGTGATGCTAGAACCCATTTAGTGAGTCCTGCAATGGCGGCGGCGGCTGCCATTACTGGTCATTTTACAGATATTCGTAAACCATTTTAAGGAGACTTGTCATGGCAAAATTTACAAAACATACAGGTCTAGTTGTGCCATTAGATGCAGCTAACGTAGATACGGATGCTATCATTCCTAAACAATTTTTACAAAAAGTCACGCGTACCGGTTTTGGTAAACATGCTTTTCATGAGTGGCGATTTTTGGATGATGCAGGTCAAAAACCTAATCCCGATTTTGTACTGAACAAACCGCGTTATAAAGGGGCAAGTATTTTATTAGCGCGCGAGAACTTTGGGTGTGGTTCATCACGAGAACATGCACCATGGGCACTTGCGGATTATGGTTTTAAAACTATTATTGGTTCAAGTTTTGCTGATATTTTTTACAATAATTCGTTTAATAATCAGTTATTGTTAGTGAACTTATCGGAAGAAGACGTTGACGAACTATTTAAAATAGTTGAAGCCAATGAAGGAATTGAATTTACAATTGATCTTGAGAATGAAGTTGTTATCGCTGGAGATAAGCAATATTCATTTAAAATCGATGCATTCAAACGCCACTGTTTATTAAATGGTTTAGATAACATTGGCTTAACCCTGCAACATGAAGATGCTATTAGTGCATTTGAACATAACATACCGTCATTTTTAGCATAATTTTAACTTTGGGCACAAAAGTGCCCAATACCGAGATTCCCTATGGCAACACATCACGATAACGTAAAACAGCAATTTGGTGAGCAAGCAAATGCTTATCTAACAAGTAAGGTACATGCTCAAGGTCCTGATCTTGAATATTTGGATAAGTTTCTTATCCCCTATTCTGATGCCCAGTTACTCGATATGGGATGTGGAGCCGGTCATGTCAGTTTCATTGCAGCAAAATATGTTAAACAGGTTACGGCATACGATCTATCTGATGAGATGTTATCGGTGGTTGCTTTAACTGCGCAAAGCCGTGGTTTTAGCAACATTTCAGTCAAACAAGGTTATGCTGAGTGTCCACCCTTTGCCGATAACCAATTCGATATTGTGGTAAGTCGTTATTCCGCACATCACTGGCATGATGTCGGTAAAAGTCTACGAGAGTTACACCGCATCATCAAACCTAACGGAAAATTAATCATAATGGATGTTGTGTCACCTGGCCACCCTGTTTTAGATATTTGGCTACAAACTATTGAAGCTATGCGTGATACTTCTCATGTTCGTGATTATACTCCAGGTGAGTGGTTAACATTCTTAACCGAAGCAGGTTTTAGCATAGATAATATAAAACGCCATCGCTTAACCTTGTCCTTTGACACATGGGTTAAACGCATGCGAACACCTGAACGCTTAATTGATGCAATAAGGCTGTATCAAGAAACTGCTGCCAACGACACAAAGACCTATTTTGAACTTCAAACAGATGGATCTTTTACGACAGATATGATGATTATCGAAACAACAAAATTAATTTAGTATTAATTGTTGATAGTGACCAAACAATTTTATCCTTAAAGTTGTTTTCTTTGATTTGATGAAGGTATTGATAAAGCTTCACGGTATTTTGCCACAGTTCGACGAGCAATAATAATTCCTTGTTCTTCAAGAATTGACACTAACTTGCTATCACTCAGTGGCTTTTTACTATCTTCGCCTGAAATATACTTTTTAATTAATGCTCGAATGGCGGTAGAGGATGCTTCACCCCCAGAATCGGTATTTACATGGCTAGAAAAAAAGAATTTTAACTCAAATATGCCACTTGGACATTGTAAATATTTTTGGGTCGTTACGCGGGATATGGTTGATTCATGCATATCAATTGCCGCCGCTACATCCGATAGAATCATGGGTTTCATATACTCTGCGCCATGCTCAAAAAACTGCTGTTGATGTTCAACGATAAATTGGCTTACTTTAAGTAACGTTTCATTGCGATTTTCAACACTTCTGATAAACCAATTGGCATCTTGTAGATGTGATTTTATGTATTGGCTATCACTTTCACTGGCTAACTTTTCCATCGCCGCATACTGCTGGTTAATACGCAGAGCCGGTACTGTATCAGTATTCAAATCAACTATCCATTTGCCATTTACTTTTTTGACTAGCACATCTGGGATAATATAATCTGGAGGGGTCGTGTTGACAGCATCACCTGGATAAGGATGTAAATGCTGAATAAAATTAATCGCTTCTTTTAATTGTTCATCACTGGCATTTAATACTTTTTTTAAAGTTCTGTAATCATGAGTTGCCAATAAATCAAGATAATTATCAATAATTTGTTTAACTAATGAAGGAACTGTTACATGTTGAGTTTGAATTGATAAACACTCTTGTAACGATCTCGCACCAACGCCTATTGGATCAAAATGCCAGATTCGCTTTAAAACCGTTTCAACTTCAGTCAATTCAATTTCACTATTACCCTGCTCTTCTAATATTTCATCTAACGAAACTGTTAAATAGCCGCTTTCATCAATCGCTTCAATAATCGATACCGCAATGGCGCGATCAACATCGCTAAAAGGCGTTAATTCAAGCTGCCATTTTAAGTAATCATGCAATGTTTCATGCGTTTCGCCTTGATAAATAGGCAACTCATCATTACGATAGTCAGAATGCGTGCCCGATGGTGTACCTGCTGTGTAAATATCATCTAACGAGGCATCTAATGGTATATCTTCAGGGATCTCTTGACTATCTAACGCTTGTCGAGTATCGATATTTTCATCTGAAGTATTTTGTGCAACGCTAATTTCATCATATTGATCAGCTACTTCTAACAATGGATTATTTTCAAGTGCAGTTTGAATTTCTTGTTGTAGTTCTAAAGTTGACAACTGTAAAAGTCGAATCGCCAATTGTAATTGTGGTGTCATCGATAGTTGTTGAGAAACTTTCAGTTGCAAACTTGGTTTAATCATAATCGGAATTCATTTCCTAAGTAGACTCGTTTAACATATTCGTTACTTAAGATACTATTTGGTGTTCCTTCAGCAATTAAATGACCTTTATTGACAATATAAGCACGCTCACATACATCAAGGGTTTCGCGCACATTGTGGTCGGTAATCAATACACCTAGCCCTCGATCGCGTAAATGCTTAATAATATTTTTAATATCAATGACAGAAATAGGGTCGACACCTGCAAACGGTTCATCAAGTAAAATAAATTTAGGATTGGCTGCCAGCGCCCTTGCAATTTCAACTCTACGCCTTTCACCACCCGATAAAGACTGACCAATACTATCGCGGATATGGGTGATATGAAACTCTTCAAGCAATTCTTCAGCCCGATTTAATTTTTCATTTTTATCGATATCTCGACGCGTCTCTAAAATCGCCATAATATTATCAATTACAGATAATTTTCTAAAAATAGACGCCTCTTGAGGTAAATAGCCAATCCCTTTTTGCGCTCTTTCATGTAAAGGTAAAATACTGATATCATGATCATCAAGATAAATTTTACCTGCATTTAATGTGACTATTCCTACCACCATATAAAACGTTGTTGTTTTACCTGCGCCATTTGGCCCTAGTAATCCAACAATCTCACCTGAGTTGACCGTCAAACTGACATCTTCAACAACCTTTCGTTTTTTATATATTTTGGCTAAATTAATCGCCTTTAAAATTGACATATTATTTTTTTATCTCTTTAATTTGACTTGGGATAATAGTACTTTTTACGCGACCATTTTTAGGCTGAGCCATAATTAGCTGTTTTTTAACATCATAGGTAATAACTTGGCTAACTATATGATTATCTTCTTGAAATAACTCTGCCTTTCCTTGTAAAACGACATTGCTTTGTTTCACATTGTAAATAATTTGATCCGAATGACCTGTAACAATTTTGTTATTCTCTGGCAATATTTGTTTAAACTTTACTGGATTACCATAAGCGGTAATTTTCTGTTTTGTCGAATCTTGCATATCAGTTATCACAACTTTATCTGCCCAAATAGTTAATCCCTCTTGAACAATTTGCACATGACCTATAAAAGTAATAATATTTTTATCAATATCAATTTGTTGGTTATCGGCATCAATAGTGATCGGTTTATTATCAACAAACATCTTTTGATCCGTTTTGGTTGGTGATGTTGGTTCGGCTGGTTCTTGTGCAAAACAAGCAAACGATGTTGATAGCATAAAAAATAATGGAAAAAGTAGCTGTTGTTGCAATTTCATGTTCTATTTTGCCTCGGTATTATAATATGTTTTAACATTCTCAAGTATGTTTGCAGTCTTTGCTTGCAAATCGCCAGCTAATCCTAGACCTGTTGAGTAAAAACCAACACCTTTGATAGTAACTGGATCTTTAGACGTTACAAGTTGTGTATTTAAATCAATGACAGCATTATCGGTATTAACACGCTGTAATTGAGCATTGGGGGTCAAATTATCCAATTGAACATCATTATAAAGATAAATGTGTTTATCATTAGTCAATGTCGCAGTTTTGGCTCGAATATGCCATGTGACAGTGTGGTCTTGATCATAAAGCGTTAAATTTGGAAGATCAAATTCCGTATTATTTGAATCATCAAAATGTCGTACTTTGCTAGATTCAATCTTGTATACAATTTCGCCTGATAAATCATACACATCTGTTGTCATGTCATCGCTCTGATAAATTGGCGTATCAGTTAAATTAACAGAGGATTGCGTGGTTGCGTCATTGTCTTTTTGATAATTATAATAGACGCCAACTACCACAATAATAAGCAAGATACAGATTATATTTTTTTTATTCATAACATACATTAATCACGCAAATAAGATTGATCAATAATAAGGAAAAATCATTATCTTGAAGTTTAATATTTTTTCCATTTTACTTTATTTTTTATTAAATTAATATCTGACATTGAAAGAAGTTAATCCATTTTCAGGTAATAATTCGCAACTTTTTATATTCGTAATATGAGCGGAAGCTGGTCCTCCCTGCTCAAGCCATTGTGTAAACTGAGTAAGTTGTAAATTATCGCCTTGTATGACAATTTCGACATTACCATTATCCAAATTTTTAACATATCCTAACAGACCAAGCTTTTGTGCTTGTTGATAAGTAAAAAACCGAAATCCTACACCCTGAACAAGGCCGCTAACACATATTTTAATTCGTTTTATCATATTAAAACCGAGTATTTTTATTTTAAAGTTGACAATAATTAATCGCAAGGTAATGGCCATTAAAATAGGTAAACCATTATTTTATTCCTGATAATAAATCAACAATGATAAAATAGAAATCGGTAATTGATTAAATACATCATTATGTTCAAATCACCAATAAAATTAAATGATAAATTGATTCATTATTTAATCTAACTTTAAAAGTTTTGATAACAAAATGCATACCAATTTATCTATCAGTGATAGCCACATTCAGTGGCATCTAAAACAACTTTATCAGGGATAACTAAACCAGAATTTTTTGTTATCCATAATATTATCTAATCAGACAATAATTATGAGTCATTACGGTTAAGGAAAGGGTTAACACTTAACACACAATATTAGCCTTAAAACTGATAGGTTATGCATTAAGCTACTACTATTTATTGGTATAATTATCAAATGCTCTAAAATTTTTAAAAATTGTATTAGACAAAATAAATTTGACTAATATAAGTTAATCAACAAACCACATATTATGTTGTTGTGATACAATTTTTATTGTTTTTAATATCGTTGCTAAATGCTCATGAAGCGCAAGTGTAGCCATTTCCGGATCATGTTTTTTTAATGCAATAACAATTTTTTCATGCTGTTTAACTAGGTCTTCTGGTGGGGATATATCTTCTAAAGTAAGGTATCT
>CALYPO010000036.1 GCA_945276085.1 uncultured Gilliamella sp. | reverse complement strand
GATACGCCTAATCGTTTGGCCAATTTTCTTGAGCTTGGATATTGATCATACAATTTTAATAAGATCTCTTTTTCAAATTGTTTGGTTATTTCATCGAGTGTCTTATTCTCGATATTATCGAAATTAGACAATTTTGATGAAGTTTGCATTGGTAGTTCAATATCTTTTATTGTTAATTTAGAGCACGCTAATTGAGACAATGCAGAATATAAGATATTTTTGAGTTGCCGAACATTTCCCGGCCATGAGTAACTTGATAAATAATCAAAAACTTCATTATCAATCTCAGGAGGATTAATTCCTTGCTTGTCTGCAAATTCATTGACAAAAATCTTGGTTAAAGGAGCGATATCTTCTTTACGCTCTTGCAATGAAGGTAGGTGCAATGAAAGGACATTGAGCCGGTAATACAAATCTTTTCTAAATTTACCTTGCTCAACTAAATCGGCTAAATCTACTTTTGTTGCACAAATAATACGGACATCAACATAAACTTCATTATCATCACCTACACGACGAAAATAGCCATCATTGATAAAACGTAGTAATTTAGTTTGCATTTGAAATGACATTTCATCTATGCCATCAAGCAAAACTGAGCCACCATTCGCTTGCTCAAAAAAACCTTTTTTACTTTCAATTGCGCCTGGATAAGCACCGGCTGCATGACCATACAATTCACTTTCAACCACTTCATCGGGCATCGCTGCACAGTTTAATGCAAGGAAAGTTTGATCACCTCGTGCACTATACTGGTGACAAGCGTTGGCAAGCAGGTCCTTTCCGGTACCCGTTTCACCAGAAATGAGAAGCGGTTCTCTTTGCATTGAAAAAGCTTTTGCTTGTTTAATAAGTTTTTGCATTACAACACTTTGAGTGGCAAAAATAGCAAACGCATGATGATTAACTACTTTAATTTTTGACAAGTGTTTTTTTAAGTATTCAATAGACTGAACAATAAAGACGATTTTTGATGATTCCACGACTTTTTGTAATAAAAAGTACTGAGAATTTAAAACAATAATTAAGTCGTCTTGTTGTTCTAATTCATCGAGATGTTTAAGATTAAAAATAATCTGATAATCAAATGGTTGATTTAATATTAACGACGTTGAACCAAATAGCTCTATTGCCTTGTCATTATATGCAATGAGTTGCTGGTTATGATTAATTTCAATGATGGCGGCTTGCATAATCTGCCCACTTCTCGTTTAGTCTCATTAAATTTACATGACGACGTTGCCAATCATGGCTTGTCTTCAAATCTTTATTAGTAATTTTGCTGTCAGCCAGTAACAGTTTGGCTTTACTTGTAGTTAAAGGCTGTGTTTTATTTAAAACGTCTAATTGCTCTAAAATAGACAATGTTCCTTGACGATTATTACAGGCTAAAAGTAAATCACAACCGGCCAATAATGCTGCTTGAGCACGCTGCGCATGGTTACCCAAGATGGACGCACCTTCCATCGATAAATCATCAGAAAAAATCACACCATTAAAATGCAGTTGCTGGCGAAGGACTGTTTTGAGCCAATAAGGAGAACCACTGGCAGGTTTATCATCAAAAGCTGGATAAATTACATGTGCTGGCATAATTGCATCAAGTTTGTTATCGGCAATAAGTTTGGCAAAAATCTGCATATCTTGCTCTATTGATGATTTGTCACGGTGATCAATTGGTGTTTCTTTGTGTGAATCAGCAATCACATGACCATGCCCCGGAAAGTGCTTGCCAGTTGTTTTCATACCAGCACTGTGCATTCCATCAATCATTGCAGAAGCAATTTGATAAGCGATATTGACATCTTCATGAAATGAGCGTGTTCCAATTGCTAAGCAATCATGACCTAAATCTAATACTGGTGCATAGCTAAGGTCGATATCGAAAGCCATAAGCTCTGTAGCAAGCATCCAACCGGCATCAAATGCCAAGGATTTAGCTTGAGGTAACGCATTTAGAGCGGCAAAAGATTGCGCAGGAGGAATAATAGTAAAGCCCTGTTTAAAACGTTGAACTCGCCCACCTTCATGATCAACAGATATTAATAAACGCTCTGATGAGACAGCTCGAATCTGATTAATTAAATCACTCAATTGTGCTGGATCTTGATAATTACGGCCAAATAAGATCACTCCAGCAACTAATGGATTTTGCAGAAGTTTTTTATCATCTTCACTTAATGATATACCTTCAACATCAATTAACAACGGCCCCATTATTTAGTTTCCTCTTGGGTTGAAGAAACCGATGATGACGAATTGTGTTGTTGAGGGAAATCTTTTGATGTTACGCGAGTTAAGATTTCACCAGTTTGCGTTGACAGTAACTCCATAGAAAGATTAGCATCATTGTTGTCTGTCGGCAGTTTATTAATCGTTGTAAATAACACATAACCCGCATTGATAGATTTCGCTAAGCCAATCATTTTACTACGTGAAACCAGTTTATCATCAGCAGAAATACCCAACGCTTGTTTTGCTTGGATGATAGATTGCTTATCAGCAATAACAAAAAGATTTTGTTTATTCATTAAGCTGTGCAATGTTTCATCAATCTGATTTTTTGCTAAATAATCACCACTACGATTCTGAATATCACTAATCAGCAAAACTTTATTACCATCAATTGAAGATGAGGATTGCAATATTTTATGCACAAACGGTGACAATATACTATTCCAATCAGTTGATTTCACAATTGATGGCGGCGTCTCAATCACATCAGTATTATTTACTTGCGAGTCTTCAACCGGTGGTTTTATTTCAATAGGTTTAGTTTGACTAAAAATCTGACAACCAGCTAAGATAAAACTTAATGCACCAATAATGACAACATGCTTGATCTGTTTCATATAATAATTAACCTATTAAATGACCTAAATTCTTACCACCAAGTAAATGCATATGAATATGAAACACTTCTTGACCGCCGTCTTTATTACAATTCATAATTAAGCGGTAACCACTTTCATCTATGCCTTCTTGTTTTGCTATTTTAGCAGCGACAGTCATCATATGACCTAATACTAATTCGTCTTGTTCGGTAATATCGTTAATCGTTGGGATCAATTTATTAGGTATAATTAAAATATGGGTGGGTGCTTGAGGAGAAATGTCTCGAAATGCAGTGACTTTTTCATCTTGAAAAACAATATCTGCTGGAATTTCATGCCGAATAATTTTACTAAAAATGGTTTCCTCAGCCATCGTGTTTCTCCTTTTCATTTATCAATATTTATGATTTCATAACTTCATTATTGCAAGCATAGCATATTTTGAAGAGAAAAATGTATACAAATCGTTACATTTTACAGGTGTAATATCAAATTTGCCATGACACTTAAAATTATCCGTACTTTGCAAGTAAAAAATCTAATGCAACCATTTGTCAATTATATTGTGTTGATATATAATGCCCCGTCGATTTCAACCGCCTATTTTTCATGTTCCTTGCTTTCAATGGGTTGCGGTTGCCCCGACAGAAAGCTGATTAATCCGTAGGGAGCGATAATGCGTCATTACGAAATTGTATTTATGGTTCACCCAGATCAAAGTGAACAAGTACCTGGTATGATTGAACGTTATACTGGTACATTAACCACTGATGGTGGAAAAATCCATCGTTTAGAAGATTGGGGTCGTCGCCAATTAGCCTATCCTATCGAAAAACTGCATAAAGCACACTATGTGTTAATGAATGTAGAAGCTACTCAAGAAGCAGTAAATGAACTTGAAGATAACTTCCGTTTTAATGATGCAGTAATTCGCAGTTTAATTATGCGTACAAAACACGCTGTAACTGAAACTTCACCTATGTTAAAAGCTAAAGACGAGCGTCGTAACGCTGAAGAAGATTTTAGCGATGTAAACATGGATGATGATTCCGAAGAATAATCGTTTAGAGTTATCGGGTATTGTTACTAAAACGCCGATACGAAGAATGAGTCCGAGTGGGATTTCGCACTGTCAGTTTTATTTAGAACACGTTTCTGAACAAATCGAAGCAGGACTCCCAAGACAAGCATGGTGTACAATACCAGTTATCGTCAGCGGGCAACAAGAGTTAAGTTACAGTATTAAAAAAGGCAGCAAAGTATTAGTAAGTGGCTTTATCAGCACACATACTAAACGAGATAAAACCAGTCAAATAGTTTTACATGCTGACCAAATTAAACTATTAGGAGAATAGCCAAATGGCACGTTATTTCCGTCGTCGCAAATTCTGCCGTTTTACTGCAGAAGGCGTTAAAGAAATTGATTATAAAGATGTTTCTTTATTAAAAAGCTATATCACAGAAAGTGGTAAAATTGTACCAAGCCGTATCACTGGTACTAGCGCAAAATATCAACGTCAATTAGCTCGCGCTATCAAACGCGCTCGTTACTTGGCATTATTACCATATACTGACAACCATCAGTAATTAGCAACAGAGGGAACATATAATGCAAATTATTCTACTCGATAAAGTTGCTAATTTAGGCAGCTTAGGTGATCAAGTTAATGTTAAAGCAGGTTATGCACGTAACTTTTTGATTCCACAAGGTAAAGCCGTACCTGCAACTAAAAAGAATATTGAATTCTTTGAAGCACGTCGTGCTGAATTAGAAGCTAAACTTGCTGAAACATTAAAAGCCGCAGAACAACGCGTTGCTGAAATCAATGCTCTAGGTAAAGTTACTATCCAATCTAAAGCAGGTGATGAAGGTAGATTGTTCGGTTCAATTGGTACTCGTGATATCGCTGATGCAGTTAAAGCTCGTGGTATTAATGTATCAAAAAGCGAAGTTCGCTTACCAAATGGTGTATTGCGTACCACTGGTGAACACGAAGTATTCTTCCAAGTTCATAGTGAAGCTTTTGCTAAACTTATTGTTGATATTATTCCTGAATAATCATTCTACAATGATAAAAACCCGTCAATTATGTACGGGTTTTTTTATTTTCTCGATTACCATTACAAAGCAAATTTAACTAAATAGCAATTTATTACATTAAATCAACTATTTTAGTTAATGACGAGGGATGTTCCTCTTCCACGACTATCTGAAACAGCCTCTGGTTGTTTATCAGTTACCTTAATCGCTTGAATATCACCATTAAAATCCTGTTGCTCAAAACGATAGCCCATTTGTTCTAGTTTGTGTTTAAAATCCTCAGGGACTTTCTTTTGATAAGGTTCGGTAAAAATCACATTTTTAGGTAATAATTGATGATGATAACGTGGTGCATCCATAGCGGCTTTCAATGACATGTGATTATCAAATACATTTGTTATCACTTGGAAGATTGAAGTAAAAATCCTTGAACCACCAGGCGTACCAATGACCATAACCACATCATTATTTTTAATCAATATACTTGGCGTCATCGACGATAAGGGTCGTTTGTTAGGTTCAATAGCGTTAGCATCTTTACCCACTACACCAAATTGGTTGGCAACACCTGGCTTACTGCTAAAATCATCCATTTCATTATTTAAAATAATGCCTGTGCCTTCAATCACAACCGCTGATCCAAACCAGCCATTAAGCGTATAAGTATTAGAAGCCGCATTACCCCATTTATCTACCACTGAAAAATGCGTTGTTTGCAGTTTTTCAGGTTCACTAGTTAAACCAGGTTTAACTTGTTCGGTGATAGAAATTGCTGTTGGATTCACTTGTTTAGCTCTTTCTGCCACATATTTAGCATCAATCAATTTCGCAACGGGCACAGTGACAAAATCGGGATCACCCATATATTCAGCGCGATCGGCAAATACTCGCTTTTCTATTTCAGCTAATAAATGGATATATTGTGGAGAATTAACGGAAACATTTTCAAAATCATTTGCTAAATCTTGTTTCATTAAAAGTAATTGAATTAAGCCCACACCACCTGAACTTGGTGGAGGCGCTGTCACAATCTGCATATCATGCCAATTTGCAACAAGTGGATCTCGCCATTTAGCTTGATAATTAGCTAAATCACTTTCACTAATTAAGCCATCATTTTGTATCATTTGCTGTGCAATTAATTTTGCCGTTTTTCCTTTATAAAAGCCATCACTTCCCTGCTCAGCAATACTTTCAAGTACTTTGCCAAGTTCAGGTTGTTTGAACACTTTACCTTCTTGCATTGAACCAAAGTATTGTTTAAAGTGACCATTAGTAGGGGCTGATGCTTCAACTTCTTGATAACGTTCAACCAACTGTTTATTGACAGTAAACCCATCATTGGCAAAACGAATTGCAGGTGCTAATACCTCTTTCCAGGTTAATTTACCAAATCGCTGATGGATTGCCCACATGCCTGCAACCGTTCCAGGTACGCCCGAAGCTTTATGAGAATACAAACTTAAGTCAGTAATAACATTCTTATTTTCATCAAGGAACATATCTTTATCGGCTTTTTGTGGGGCAGTTTCTCGATAATCAATGAAATAGGGCTTTCCTTCCATCCAAAGCGTCATAAAACCACCGCCACCAATATTACCTGCTTCAGGATAAGTCACAGCCAATGCAAAGGCGGTAGCAACAGCAGCATCAGCAGCATTACCACCTTTGGTTAACATTTCTTGCCCAGCAATCGCACCATAATAATCAGGCGACGCTATTGCGCCTGATTCAAATTTTTGTTTACCATTTTCAACCGCATATATGGGCTGACAAAACATAAAAAACAGGATAAGGTAGCAATACTTTATCAACTGGCCTTTGCAATTTAACATTTTGTACCTCCTCATCAATATTGTATTTTCGTCCTTCCCTTTTACTCAAAGTACCAACAAAACATGATTAAATCATAATACTGTTGAATAAAAGGGAATTATCAATATAGCATATAATTTTAAAAAATTGAGTAAATATTAAACAATATCAAATTAAGGTGAACCAAAATATTTGAGGCATATGTCAAATATGAGAATTTGAGAGAGAAATAGAAAGAGCGTCATCATTTTAATAAAAATTTAAACGCTCTAACAAGAATCAAAGGCAGAGTATAGGTTCTGTATTTAACTATTTACCTTTTGTTGTTCTCCTTTAAAAAGTTTGTTGTCGTATAACTTTACAAAAGGTAAATAGATCAATAATGCCAAAATGGCCGAAAATATAGCAACAATCGCTGCTTTATAATCTCCACCTGTACCAATAAAAGCACCTAATCCTGCTGGGGATGGCCAAGGCACTAACGCAATAATAGGATTCATAAAACCACTACTTATAGCAAAATAACCCAACGTACCGCAAGCCATTGGCGCTAATAAGAATGGTATGGCAAGATATGGGTTATAAACGATTGGCATACCAAAGATAACAGGTTCATTAATATTGAAAATGGCAGGCACAACCGAAGCCCGACCTAATATTTTTAATTGACTAGATTTAGCAAAAAAAGCAATAAAAAAGGTCATTAATAGCGTTGAGCCAGATCCGCCTAAAATGACTAATGAATTATTAAATTCACCAGCAAAAGGAATATGTGAACCAGAAGCATTTTCAGCCATATTGGCTAACATTATTGGCGTTATAAACGCACCGATAATACTAGCACCATGAATACCAACAACCCAAAGTGCATGAATTAAAAATAGAATTACCATGATACCAAGCCAACTTTTGGTTAGATTGGTCACAAAAGTAAATGGCACACCAATAATATCAAAAATATCGGTACCAAAGTAAATTAAAATGCCATTAAGAATGATGATAGTAAATGCGATGACAAATGTTGGAATTAAAGCAGTGAACGATCGTGAAACACCTAACGGAACAGTTTCGGGCATTTTGACAACCCAATTGCGTCTAACACAAACAAAATAAAGTTGAGTTGCAACTATCGCCATGACAATAGCAATAAAAATACCCGAAGTACCTAACCGAAAAATAAAAGGTTTTAAGCGTAAACCATTAAAAACCAATTCTGTTGTATCATTAAGTAAAACGACAGAGCCATTTTTCAAAACAAGCTCAGGTAAAGTCATCATAAAAGCAAATATGGAAAGCATGGCTCCATTGAGTGGACTAACTTTTAAACCCGTCTCTTCTTGTTCAATTTTAGTTAGTTCATAACCAACAACAATATTAAAATAGATCGCTAAAATCCCCATGGTTGCTGTATTAGCAATCATATAAAGATCACTTATTCGAAAAATCGTATTCTCAAATAGACTTTCTAAACCAGTAAAAGTCATCGGTAATGTATTAAAGACTAAAAACATCGATCCTACGATACAAAAAGGAATTGATGCCATACCTGCCGCCATCACTGCTCGTACAATTTTAAATTGTGATATTTTTGCCATAGGCGACATCAAGTACTTTTGTAAAAACATAAATCCAGTATTCATCTTGTTTTCCTCTTCTAATTAATGATCGCTTGGTAAGCTAGAATTCTTTGATAGTGTTTATCTTTGTTACGCTCAATCTTTTTCAATTTATAGAGCATTAACAGCGAAATAGTTAGACACCCCAACAAGAGCACAAAAATAGTAGTTAATGTTGTTGGTGCTACTTTTAAAAATGGAAAAAATAAATGAAACACAGAGCTATAAACAGTAATAGTTACCATGCAATAACTGATAAAAATGGTTTGATAAAATAACTTGGCAAACGGTAATCTATTTTGATGTTGTCGATATAATTTAATTTGTTCAAAGCTGGCTAATGTGCCCAGAATAAAAATCATAGCTGGTAAAATAGCCATAAATGACAGTGAACCAAGTAAAAATACCAACCAATAGAGATTTAAAAATAGGAATAACGCGGTGCTGTAACGAACGGCTAAAAAGCGATTGAAATAAAGGTTAGTTAAACTTGCTTTCTGATGTATTTTTAACTGTTTGTCCATGATTAGATTTAACCTCGTAATTTTTCGGTAAGCTGATGATTGAGTTCGTACAGATGGACCATTTCAATGGCAATTTCTCGCATAGTCATGGTTGTCATTAAATGATCTTGTGCGTGCACCATAATAATTTCCATGTTGATTTTGATGCCATTAGCATAACTTTGCAGTAAACCAGTTTGCGATTTGTGTGCTTGAAGAATCTGTTCATTGGCTTGTTCAAGGAGTTGTTTTGCTAAGTTAAAATCAGTTTGCCGCATAGCGTTAAATGCATCATGAATTTTGGTTTTGGCATTACCACTATGTAAAATAATGTTAAAAGCAATCAATTGAAGATCATCGGAACTCATTTCATCATTCATGGCTATGCTCCTTTTCAATAAGTTGAATAAAAAGTTGTCTAAATTGATTAAAATTTTGCGTTTTGAGTAATTTTGCTTGCATATCGAAGCTATCTATTAAATTGACAATCGCTTTAGTCATCATCGCTAAGTTGGGATTTTGATAAATAGACGGTGAAATCAAAAAAACAAAATGTATTTTCGGGTGATTTTGCTGCCAAAATAGCCCTTCAGGAATAAGAGCAATGCCTATTTTTGACAGCTTGCCTACAGGTTCAGCCGGATGAGGGACGGCAATGGTATCACTAAAAAAAATATCGCCTAATAACGAACGCTTATCTATCTGTTTTAGCATTTTATTTGTATAACAGCAGGATTCATTTATCGATAATCGATCCAGTAATCGAACTAACAATTCATCTTTTGATATAGGATGTTGACAGATATAAAAATAGTCGGCACTTAAATCATCAATAACTTGCTCAATATGCGTTAATTCACCTGAAACACTGGGCATTACTTTGTTGAATGCGGTACGATTCACAGAATTAAAATGTTTTTTTGAAGCAAGATAACAACGAATTTTTTGCACATCGTCTTCAGTAAAAAATACAGAAACCTGAAAAACGGGAATTTTAAACACTTTTGATGAAAGATCGACGGAAGAGATGATAAAATCCACCTCATTTAACATCTCGGGATCAATTTCATAATATCCTCGTGTGTCGACAATTTTAATTCGTTCTTGAAATTCACGTTCAACCCGATTTTTTAATAGTTGAGCACTGCCTAAGCCTGTAGCACAAATAATTAAAACTTTCGCTTTTTGTTCATTTTTTAGTTTTTCGATTGATGCTAAAAAGTGGAGGGCTAAATAACCCCACTCATCATCTTGAATAGAATAGTTTTTTAAGTTTGGAAGTTGGCTAAAATAATGTTTAACCAATTCAAACAGTTCAGTCGAACAGGTTTTGATTTCTTTAAGTAATGGATTTTCTAAAGTTATATTTTGTTCTAAGCGTACTAACATCGGTTTTAAATGCTGTACTAATCCATTTTTTAACTGCTCATCGTTCAAAAATTGGTAACCTGTTTCATGTTGAATTTTGACTAGCAAATTGTTCAACATTAAGCTTAATTGGCTATCTAAATTCTGCTCAATAACATTGGATTTACTCATCAAATGTAAAGTTAAGTACATCTGCTCTTCTTTAGGGAAAGAAAATCCAATTACGACTTCAATTCGATTAATAATTTTTTGAGCAACTTGGTACTCCAAAGCGTGATTAGCTGAGCTTGGCAAATCAAGATTTTGAATTAATAATCCTGATTGTAAACGTTTTATACTTAACGCCAAATGCAACACAATATTTTGCATCATTACATCAGATAGTTTAATTTTTGCTTCACGACATTCATCTAAAATAATAATGGTTAAAGTATCAAAACTTATTACATCACTAAATTTATTGAGATAACTTAAACGGTGTAAAAAATTGAGTGTTTCTTCATGAAAAAAATAGCTCATAATGAAATGTCGCTTTGCTTTTTCTGCACCATCAACATAAAACAAGCTGCGATTTTTTTTTAAAGTGAGTTCAAAAGGTTGCAGTTGAAGCTTGATATCTTGCATGTCTTTGCATAATTGCGATGTACTAATAAATAACTGTTCTGATAATGTTTCAATATCTATTGTTTGGCTTTCAAGTAATAAAAGATTTAGGATATGATGTTTTCTTTGGCAAAGTTCTCGACAATTAACTTGTTCTTGATTGGGATCCAATAAATGATGTTTAATTAAAAATTGATTAAATACGGTTCTATCTTTTACTTGTAGTTGGTACCCATAACCTTGCTTACTCACAATAATGGCACCATTTTCTTCAATGAGTGATTTGAGATCATGAAGATAAGTACGTACCGTTCTATCGGATAACGACAATGCTTTTGCGAGCATGGCACTACTTTTGAATATATTTTTAGAACAGACCATTAAAGCAATAAGGTCACGTTGTTTGTTTTTTATCATTATCATTCTTACCTGTGGCAACTAAAACCGCTATACAAAATATCGTGGTTAAATTTATCTACGCGAAAAACTCACCGACCAAGGTAATAAGGCGCTGTTATTTAAGGCATAGCAAAGACAGCGCCAACCTGTATATACAAATTCAACTTAGTTAATATTATCCTCAATCAACTTTGCTAATTGTTCAATCCCTGATTGGATAGGGATATAGGCTTGAAAAGGGATACTAACCACGGGTTTACCTACTTCATCACCTAATTTTTTGAATTTATCGAACATCATCATGGTTTGTGGACTAATTAAAAAAAGTCCGAAGTCACTGTTTTTGATCATGTTAGTGCCTTCAGTGGCTGAAACTGCATCAACGGTAATAGCTTTATCTTCTTTTGCAAAAAATTCCGTGACTTTTTTTGCCATTAACGATGATGACATACCAGCAGCACAAATAATTAATGCTTTTTTCATAGTGTCTCCTATAAACTTATCCGTTATAAATTTTCACCATTTGACTCAATGACTTTTTTATACCAAGCAAATGAATCTTTTCGACTTCGTTTTAAAGTGCCTTTACCTTTATTGTCTTTATCAACATAGATAAAGCCGTAACGTTTTTCCATTTCACCGGTTCCAGCTGACACTAAATCAATACAACCCCATGGAGTATATCCCATCAAATCTACACCATCTTCTTCAACCGCTAACTTCATTTGTTTAATATGTTCTCGAAGATATTCAATACGATAACTATCATGAATACTTCCATCAGCTTCAACTTTATCATATGCACCAAATCCATTTTCCACAATGAAAAGCGGTAAATGATACATATCAGTTAACCAATTTAATGTGTAGCGCAAACCTTCCGGATCGATCTGCCAACCCCAATCAGATTTTTTAACGTATTGATTACCAATTAAATCGGTTTTTTCATTATATTCATAGTTATCTGATTTTTTTCTAATCGCATTAGACATGTAATAACTAAAACCAATGTAATCAACAGTGCCGTTTACTAACACTTCGAGATCTTGACTTGTCACGTCTAATTTAAAGCCTTTGCGTTGCCAGTATTTGATAATATGGTTAGGATATTGACCATGAACATGAACATCGGTAAAGAAATACTTACGTTCCATGACTTTTTGCGCCATTAAGATATCACCAGGTTTACAGGTTTCCGGATAGATTGGTACGAATGCAATCATACAACCGATTTGGAAATCAGGATTGATAGCATGACCAATTTGAACCGCTTTTGCACTAGCAACCAACTCATAGTGTGCCGCTTGATACATAATTTGTTCGCGATCATCGCCAGCTTTATAGTAGATACCTGAATTTGTAAAAGGCGCAAAATCTTCATTAAAATTAGCTTGGTTATTGATCTCATTAAAGGTCATCCAATATTTGACTTTATTTTTGTAACGATCAAAGCAGACCTCTGCAAAGCGCACAAAGAAATCAATTAATTTACGATTACGAAAACCACCATATTCAGTAACTAAATAATAAGGTAATTCAAAATGTGAGAGGGTAACAACTGGTTCAATATTGTATTTTAAACATTCATCAAATAGGTCATCATAAAATTTTAGGCCTTCTTCATTGGGTGCCAGTTCATCACCTTTAGGAAAAATGCGAGTCCATGCAATCGAAGTTCGAAAACATTTAAACCCCATTTCAGCGAAGAGTTTAATATCATCTTTATAATGATGATAAAAGTCGATAGCTTCATGATTAGGATAATACTCACCGGGAATTATACCTTCGGTGATTTTACGATAACTTTTAGTCGATCCAACTGTCATCACATCCGCAACACTAGGCCCTTTACCACCAGCTTGCCATGCGCCTTCTAATTGATGTGCAGCAACAGCACCACCCCATAAAAAACCTTTTGCTAAACCTTTGTTATTCATGATCAAATACCTGTATTAAATGAGAGATTGAATTCAGTATAAAAGGAAAAAAGCTGAATTACTAACCAACTTTTTCCGTATTGATCAGGAAAATAGATATGCATTGCTGGAATGTCCTAAACATAATTAGGACATATTTAGAACAGTATCAACTTATCTTAAAAGATAAAAATGAAGGGATTAAGAAGTGGTTTCATCAAACAAACGTATAGCTAAAAAGCCATGTCCCATTGTTGCGCCGGCTCTTACCGCAGCAGCAATAGAAATTAACTCTGCTAACTCTTCTTTGCTTACACCTAAGCGCTTAGCGTTCTTACTATGAACTTCAATGCAATACGCACATTGTGTCGTAAGTGCAACAGCTAATGCAATAAGTTCTCTTATTTTGACTGGAATATGCCCTTCAGTCCGCTTAATCGTTCTATGATCAAAATCAATAAAAGCTTGAGTTTCTTTAGGTGCATATTTCAATAAAGTAATGACATATTTAAAATCATTAGATGATTGGTAATTACTCATATTGTTACGCCTTGTTATTTTTTAATTTATAAATTAATCCGCTAAACCAACATGCCGGACAGCCACGCAATAAAAATACAACACAAGCCAAACAAGCAAGCTTAGCAAATAAAGGAAACTGAAATAAAAAAAGTGCTAAAACTAGCATCAAGGCACACACGCCTCTTATTAAATGCAAACTTACAGAATTACGACAATACATAAACTCTCCTTTTTTAAATCTATTAATTTAGATAGGTTTTTGAATCCAACTTTTCTTTTGTAATCATTCTTGCTCGAT
>CALYPO010000035.1 GCA_945276085.1 uncultured Gilliamella sp. | reverse complement strand
GTCAATTTACTTCGGATGATTTACTTGGACGGATATTTAGTTCGTTTTGTATTGGAAAATAACATAAATCGATAATTATTCTAATTATTGCCATAATTTTCACTGTATAAATTAAACTGGGCTGTATTTGAAATATAAGATTTAATGCTCAAAAGAGGTGAATATTATCAATATAACAAGGATAGTTTGTTGTATTAACATTAGATTCTAACTAGAAGAAACGTAATTATAATAACTTTGTATAGAATAGAAATAATCTAGTATGCGTGTAATGCGATTACTGTATAAGTTGGATGATTTATGAAAAACTATTTAGTCAAATTTTTCTTTTAATTATACTAATTTAATTAACTGGTTGTAGCC
Source organism: uncultured Gilliamella sp. (assembly GCA_945276085.1). GTDB lineage: Bacteria > Pseudomonadota > Gammaproteobacteria > Enterobacterales > Orbaceae > Gilliamella. Next base: position 13,559 of record CALYPO010000035.1, on the reverse strand, counting down.
TTATGGACTATAAAAAAGTTATCCAATATGTAGAGCCAAGTGCTAATGAACCAAGGGCAAGGGTTATGCTTGTAGGGGATTATGATAGTTGGTATCATTTTAGTATTATCAATTTTGATGTAATAAAACCTAATTTTGGTTATCTATATACTGAAGGTAAAACAACAAATAGACCAAAAGTAAAAAATTTGGGAATGAACATAAAGGTGAAAGGCAAAAATAAAGCTAATCAAGTTTACTTACCTGCTGGTCAAATAATAAAAATTGGCGTTTATGGTCAACCGTCTGGTATGAACGTTACTCTTTTTGTATTCGTGGTAAAACTATGACTCTAGAGCAAAATATTGATTATGTTCTTTCCTTTGATAAAGTTACATTAAATAATAAAAAATATTGCCTTCTTTAGCTATACAAAGTTATTAATAAAACTCAGCTTGAACTTATTAAAAATTAGTTATATATAATGCTATATAGGTACAACCGAAAACAATTATTTAAAAGAATGGATGGTTCTTTGTGTAACATTTAAATGATGTTAAATGAATTTTTATTTAATAGTAGATTTTATCAGATTGATTAGAGAGGTTTATCATGAAATTAATAGTCGATAATATGACTTGTCAGCATTGTGTTAAAGCAATTACTAAGGCGATTAACGATATCGATCCCAAAGCTAAGGTGACGGTTGATTTAGCCAAACATGAAGTTGATATTGAGGGGGGTAGCATTTCGCAAGAAGCAGCAATTGCAGCAGTCAATGAAGCCGGTTATGAGTTTGTGGGTATTTCATATTAATTTTAATCAGTTTAATGGTAGATAACTATCCGGTGATTTTACTGTGTAGCATGTGGCAAAATATTAAGTCAAATTAAAAGGGGATTTTCGCTAAAATCCCTTTTTTGTTTTCTGCTATATTTTTGTTGACTATTCATGGTTGCAATGTATTTCACTTAAAGCAATCTCAATAAAACCCCACTCAAAATCATGATAATGATAGATGCAATTATCAATGATTAAATCTACTTGACTAAGTCGATATTTTCGCCATAATTGCCGTAAATATTCAATATTTCAAAATGTTATTTACCTGCAATGCTTAAAAGGATAATCAATATGCAAGGAAAAACGTTAAATGCGATCGTTACAATCATTGTTGGGTTTGCAATGGTTTTTACCGTCAATGCTTACCAAATTGATTGTCCAAAATCGATTGATGTTAAAGAAAAAGTTGAAAACATGTCAGACGGATGGGGGGCAGCTGATAGGGAAGAATTTTGGAATAGTGGTTTTGTGAAAAACATTTCACATAAATCTACCGGTGTAGGTGTTTTTTTGGGAGAGCCTTTAGTGGTACAAAAATCTGAGGATTATGTGCTGAATAACAAGAAAGGTTTTAAGAAATATCGCAATGAATGGGACGTAAGTTTACGACCTGAAGATACTGATCGTTATTATGCTTCATGTTTCTATTATAACAGTGAGGTTGTATTAGTAAAAAAAATTGATACATCGATGAAAAGCTGCTGGACTGACGTCTCTTTAGATGAGCTTGGTAATGAGATAAATAGTGAACACACACTTTATTGCAGTACCAATAAAAGGGGTGATAATCATTAATGTTATGTGGGATCGCTAGTCATTGCAATCCCCCTAGTTTAACACTCTATTTCATCATGATTTTCACTCAATTAGGCTAAAATAATTGATTATGTGCCTAAAAATTTTAAAAGGATGAACAATATGCAAGGAAAAACGTTAAATGCGATCGTTACAATCATTGTCGGGTTTGCAATGGTTTTTACCGTCAATGCTTACCAAATTGATTGCCCAAAATCGATCGATGTTCGAGAAAAAATGGTAAACATGCCAGAAGGTTGGGACCTGATTGGTAAGAGCAAATATGCTGATGCTTCTGATATCGATAAGACTATCCTTTCACAGGACTTTTGGGGTATTAATGTTTATCTAGACGATCCGGCGGCGATACAAAGACCCCATCAACGTTTGCTAAGTAAAAAGAATGGCGTTAAAAAATATCAGTTTATCTGGGAGGTTGAACAATTTAAACCTAATGAGAACTTTTATGTTCGTTGTGACTACTCTGGAAGTAGGGTTAAATTGGTGCAAAAAATTGACTCATCGATGAAAAGCTGTTGGATTTTTTATTCTCAGGATAAATACGGCAATAACGTATCTCATGAAAATACACTTTATTGCAGTACAAATAAAGCCGAAGATGTTAAATAATCCTATGTGGGATTGCAAAGCTTGGCAATCCCACACCCGTTCAACTCTCAAACTGTCATGATTTTCCCTAATAACGGGTAATCAAGCATCAAGTAATCCATTATTTTGCTCGCTAGCTTTTACCACCATTGATAAAAATGGTGGGTTGGACCAATTCCTTTGCCAATCGATAAATCATCGGCATGACTAATTGCACCTTGTAAGTAGTTCTTTGCTTGTTGAATGGCATCTGGCAAGCTGTGTTGCGGTAATAATGCGGTAATTGCAGCTGATAAAGTGCATCCTGTACCATGCGTATTTTTAGTTTGGATACGAGGCGATACCATTCTAATTGTTTGGTTTGGAGTAATTAAATAATCTGGGCTTTCTTGACTAAGTAAATGCCCACCTTTGATTAATACCGCTTTACAACCTAATTTTAGCAAGGCATGTCCTTGTGCCTGCATTTCGTCCTCATTTTGGGCTTCTTGACAATCGAGCAGGGCAGCCGCTTCTGGTAGATTCGGGGTGATAACGGTGGCTAATGGTAAGAGTAATTCACGGATTGCATTCACCGCATCAGATTTCAGTAGTGGATGACCGCCTTTAGCCACCATGACAGTATCAAGTACGATGTTGGCAATCGGATGTTTTTTTAAGAGATGATGAACCACTGTCACAATCTCTTTATTCATTAACATGCCCATTTTTACACTATCAATATTGATATCCTGATACAGAGTATTAAATTGGGCTTCTACAAATTCAGGCGAGACAGGTAAAACAGCATCGACGCCTTGCGTGCTTTGTGCGGTTAATGCGGTGATCACTGACATGCCATAAGCACCTAACGCCGAAAAGGTTTTCAAATCTGCTTGTATACCCGCGCCACCGCTAGGATCGGAGCCGGCAATGGTTAATGCAACTGTTGTCATTCTTTGATTTCCTATCTTGCTTGTTGAATTTTGGTCAGTAGCGATTGACTGGCATTAGCAATATCTGCTTGACCACAAATAGCGGATACTACTGCGACACCTTCAATACCAGTTTTTATGACCTCAGTGACATTGGATAAACCAATTCCGCCAATGGCAACCGCAGGACACTGTTTGAGTTTCACAAGTTCAGCTAATTGTGCAGTACCTATGGCGGAGGCCGCATCTTTTTTGGTTGAAGTTGGGAAGATTGGCCCAATACCCAAATAATCAACCAATTGCCATTCAACGGCATCAAGTTGTTGTTGATTACTAACAGAAAAGCCGAGCCATTTATTTGCACCGATTAATTGACGAGTAACGGCAACAGGTAGATCACGCTGTCCAATATGTACGCCGTCAGCGTCTATCGCTAATGCGATATCGACATGATCATTAATAAGTAGCGGTACTGGTGTGTCTTTTAAAAGGTGTTTGAGCTGCATAGCTGCATGATACCAATCTTTACCTGATAGTTCTTGTTCTGATCTTAATTGTACGGTAGTTACACCATTTTCGATGGCAATTTTGGTGGTATTAAGCATACCTTGAATACCGCCACACAATTGCGGATCGAGCACTAAATAGAGGGTTAAATCGAGTTGTTTTTTCATCTGCTTGCCCTATTTTGAACCATCAACAAAAAGTGAAAGCTGATCGATAAGCGACACAGCAAAACTGCCTAGTCCTTGCTGTTTATTGGCTCGCTCACCAGCTTTTTTCATCATATAACAAGCACTGGCTGTGGCAGCTAAACTATCAGCACCACAAGCAATAAACGCAGCAACCATCGCGGATAATGAACAACCTGTACCGGTAACAGACGTTAATGCAATATCTCCACCCGCAATGCGATAGGTGTTCTCGCCGTCAGTGATATAGTCAATATCGCCTGTCATGGCGACAATGGTTTGATAACGACGAGCCAATTGTTGAGCTGCCGTTAATGCAACCGTTGTCGAATCTTGGCTATCGGTACCTTTAGAAGAAGAATGTTCGCCATTTAGCGCTAAAATTTCAGAGGCATTACCCCGAATCGCTGTAGGTTGGTATTTTAATAATTGTTGAGCGATATCAGTGCGATAAGCTAAGGCAGGTCCAACGGCAACCGGATCAAGCACCCAGCGTGTTCGGCTTTGTTGGGCTTGTTCGGCAGCTAACAGCATACTTTCAGCAATATTGCTATGCAGTGTTCCAATATTAATTAATAAGCTATTGGCAATATCGACAAATGATTTCACTTCTTGTTTGGCAATAATCATCGCTGGCGATGCACCAATTGCCAGTAAGATATTGGCGGTAAAATTTTGCACGACCTCATTGGTGATGCAATGCACTAATGGGCGTTGCTGCTTAACAAGGTGAATAAATGGTGTGGCGTGCTCAGCCTGAAAGGTTTTTATCTCTGACATATTCTTTCCTTAACGATTAATACAACTTATAACAGGTTAGGAAGAATTTGCCAATCAGAAGGTTAACGGCTTAGACTTCCCTACGCTGGTATAATCCAGATCAGGTTCAACGGGTAAAATCTCAGTTTTTTGTATCAAACAAAAAACACCCCGAGTCAAAACAATTTGTGTATTATGAACTGAGTATCAGTTTTAAACAAGATTATTGTAATAATCTTTCAATATCGGTTATGGCTTTTCTATCAGGTAAAAAGATGATTAAGTGGTCATTATCTTCAATAGTTAAATCAGTATTAACAATAATCACATCTTCACCTCGTACTACTGCACCAATTGTTGCAGCTGAAGGTAATTTTAATCCATTGATATTTTTACCAACAAGTTTTGATGTATCACTATTGCCTTTCGCCACAACTTCAATAATTTCGGATTCCCCTTGTCTGAGTGAAACGACTTTGACGATACCCGTTTGTCTTACATGGCTTAAAAGCTCAGAGATTGTGGCATGCTGTGGTGAAATAGCAATATCAATCACACTATCATTGATCAATTCTAGGTAAGCTTGCCGTTGAATCAAAACAATCACTTTTTTAGCGCCCATTCGTTTAGCCAGCATTGATGACATAATGTTAGATTCATCATCACTGGTGACAGCGATAAAGAGATCGGTTAATTCTACCTGTTCTTGTGAGAGGAGTTCTTGGTCTGAAGATTCGCCATGTAATACGGTTGTATTGACCAACTGTTCAGCAATAAACTCAGCTCGTTGAGCATTACGTTCAATTAACTTTACTTGATAATCGTTTTCTAAGCGTTTGGCTAGAGCGACAGCAACACCGCCTCCGCCACTAATAATGATACGTTTATAGGGCTTTTCTAAGCGTTGTAATTCACTTGTTACGGCTTTTATGTTCACCGGAGGGGTAATAAAATAGACCATATCACCCGCTTCAATTAAGGTTGAACCGATTGGGCGAATAAAACGATTTTTTCGATATATCGCAACCACTCGAGCTTCTACATGCGGTAAATGCTCTTTTAGTTCAGATAATTCACTGCCCACTAATGCACCGCCATAATAAGCAGTGACTGCAACCAGACAGACACGATTATCATAAAAAGAGGCAAATTGTAAAGCGCCTGGATATTGTACTAACCGGCTGACATGATTAGTGATTAAATTTTCGGGTGCGATGATGTGGTCAATATTAATACAATCTTTGTTAAAGAAGGGATATTTTTCGTCGTTATATTCAGGTGCTCGAATACGGGCAACTTTTTGCGGTATTTTAAACATGACATGACCAATTTGACAGGCCATCATGTTAACTTCATCAGAATTGGTTACAGCAACAAGCATATCAGCGGATTCGGCACCGGCGCTTTCTAATACCTGAGGGTATGAAGATTTTCCTAAAATAACTTGTAAATCAAAGCGTTCTTGTAGTGATTGCAGTTTGTCATGATCTTCATCAACGACAGTAACATCGTTTTGTTTTTCGGTAACCAGATACTCAGCTAATGCACTGCCGGTTTGTCCTGCACCTAGAATAATAATCTTCATAACAGACCTATCATCGTTAAATGACTTTACTACGCTTGCCATCTTATGACAAGCGTACTTATGTCAATTAATATTGTTTAAGTTTACCCTTAATTCGTGCTATTTATTCGACTCGCTATTAAACAAAACCGATTACATCGTATACTTTTTTCAAGGTCGGCTCGGCTTTAGCGCGCGCTTTTTCAGCGCCTTCACGCATAATAGAAAATAGATAATTTTCATCGTTGCGATACTCATGATAACGGGCTTGTAATGTTGTTAACATATCGATCACTTGCGTTGCTACTTCCGTTTTCAAATGACCATACATCTTTCCTTCAAACTCTTTTTCAAGCTCTGCTACCGGTTTACCTGTAACGCCAGTTAAAATATCTAATAAATTAGAAACGCCGACTTTATTTTTTAAGTCATAGCGAACTACTGGTGGCTCGTCAGAATCGGTCATCGCACGTTTGATCTTTTTCTCCACATCTTTTGGATTTTCAAGTAGGCCGATCACGTTATTGCGGTTTTCATCAGATTTAGACATTTTTTTGGTTGGTTCTTGTAATGACATCACTCTTGCACCAACTTTAGCAATAAATGGCTCTGGTACAGTAAAAACATCACCATAAAGTGCATTAAATCGCATAGCAATATCACGTGTTAGCTCAAGGTGTTGTTTCTGATCATCGCCAACCGGTACTAAATTGGCTTGATATAGCAAAATATCAGCAGCCATAAGCACAGGATAATCAAATAGACCAGCATTAATGTTTTCTGAATGACGTGATGATTTATCCTTAAATTGCGTCATGCGGCTAAGTTCACCAAAATAGGTATAGCAGTTTAACGCCCAGCCTAATTCTGCATGGGCAGGAACATGAGATTGTACAAATATAGTGCTCTTTTGTGGATCGATTCCGCATGCCAAATATAATGCCATTGTATCTAGCGTTGCTTTGCGTAATTTTTGTGGATCTTGTCTTACGGTTATCGCATGTTGATTGACAATACAGTAAATGCAGTCATATTCGTTTTGTAGCGCAACCCAATTTTTTAAAGCACCTAAATAGTTGCCAAGTGTTAGTTCTCCTGAAGGTTGTGCACCACTAAATACAATCGGTTTACTCATAATTTATTCCTAATTTATTTATGCTCTGTTTTTTGCTAATTATTTTTTTGCATCAGCTTTGGGATGAGGTAATAACGTTAATATATCTTTAAAATCATCAAATAAGAAATCGGGATCACTTGTTGCAATCGATATTCCATAATTATAACCATAGCTTAATGCTACAGTAGGGCAATGTGCATTTTTAGCTGCCATAATGTCATTTTGAGAATCACCCACAAATAATAATTGATCACTAAATAGACCAAAGGTCGCCATCACTTGATAAAGTCCAGCTGGATGAGGTTTTAATTTGATCACATCACCACCCCCTAAGACTAACGAAAAGTATTCTTTTATTCCTAAAGAAGTCAGTAAATCAGGCAAAAATTGTGCAGGTTTATTGGTGACTAAAGCAAGTGGATAGTGGTTGTCATGTAATGCTTTTAAGGTTTGTTTGACGTGTGGAAATAACTTAGTTTCTACATCCATAACCTTATCATAATGTCGATTAAAGAGTGCCTTGGCTTGTGAAAACATTTCATTGGAAGGTTGGACATTGATAGCTTTAAATATGCGTTCTAACATCACATCAATGCCATTACCTACAAAGTTTTTAACCTGTTCATTGGTTATCGTATTTAATTTTAAATCGGCAAGCATATGCTTGGCTGCAAGCGCAAGTCCAGGAACACTATCCACTAGTGTTCCATCCAGATCAAAGGCGATGGCTTGAATATCGTCGAGTTTAGGCATGATTCACTCCTGATAGCGCTTTACGCATTGCATCAATCACTGTTTTATAATCTGGTTGACTAAATATTGCTGAACCTGCAACAAACATATCTGCACCAGCTTTAGCAATTTCGGCAATGTTATCAACTTTTACACCACCATCAATTTCTAAACGAATATTTTGTTTAGATTGATTAATACGCTCTCTTACTTGTTGTAGTTTTTTCAATGTTGATGGAATAAATGATTGCCCACCAAAACCAGGATTTACGCCCATTACTAAAATAATATCGACTTTATCCATCACATAATCTAAGTAGTTTAAAGGTGTAGCAGGATTAAGCACAATACCCGCTGTGCAGCCATGATCTTTGATTAATTGTAAAGAACGATCTAAGTGGATAGTCGCTTCTGGATGAATAGAAATATTCGTTGCACCTGCTTTAGCAAATGAAATAATCAGCTCCTCAACAGGGGTAACCATTAAATGGACATCTATCGGTGCTGTTATACCAAAATCGCGCAGAGCCTTACAAAACATACTGCCCATGGTAAGATTGGGAACAAAGTGATTGTCCATTACATCAAAATGAACAACATCTGCTCCTGCATCAAGTACTTTTTGAGTATCCTCACCAAGCCGAGCAAAGTCAGCAGATAATATTGATGGGGCTATAATAAATTCTTTCATGATAAAACCTCTTGTGCTAAAAGCTCATCCCTGTCGTTTAAGATTTTTGATATAGTGCTAAAATCTCGTCAATTTTTTTTCGCCCTTCACCAGCACAGCTAATCGAACGACGCATTTCGGCCCGATAAAGATGACGTGCTTTTTTATATAAGCTTCTTGTATAAGAAGTATCATGATTAGATACAAGAACCGGAATATCATTTTGATAGGCGATATTTTCAGCAAGTTGCGATAACTTTTTATGTTCTTCAAAGCCAAAATTATTCGAATAATAGGCTGTAAAACCCGCCGAATCACCCGCTGAAAGGTAAGGAGGGTCACAATAAATTACGGAATTTTGTTTAGCTTTTTTCATTACTTCATAATAAGGAGCACAAATAAATTGGGCATTTTGAGCTTTTTTAGCAAAAAAATAGAGTTCTCTTTCTGGAAAATAGATAGTTTTGTAACGACCAAATGGTACATTAAAAAAACCACTATTATTATAACGGCATAAGCCGTTATAACCATGTCGATTTAAATAAACAAATAATAGTGAACGTATATATTGATCTTTACTATGATTAAATACATCACGCAGTTGATAAAAGGCATCAGACTGGTTGTTCTGATGAGTAAATAATAATTTAAGATCATTAATAAATTGATCTGGGCTGGATTTTAACAAGTTAAATAATGCAATCAGATCATGATTGATGTCAGCTAAAATATAGCTTTTATAATGTGTATTTAAAAATACTGATCCAGCACCAACAAAAGGTTCAATTAATTGATCGCCTTCAGGGAGATATCGCCTAATTGTGTCCACAAGCTCATATTTTCCTCCTGCCCATTTTAAAAAGGCTCGTTGCTTTTTCAACGGTTACTCCTAGTTTTTCTTTGTAGTCGGATAAATGAACGATATCCTTTAGTTGTTTGCAATTTTTTCTTTGTTAATAGCGGCTCCAGATTTAACCCATGGTTTATCTTTTTGGAGTGCTGCTGGTAAAGATTTCATCGCTTTATGAGCTTCATCTCTTGATGAATAATTGCCTTTGATTAAAATGAACCACGTACCATTTTTATGTTTAGTTTCATAAATATGATAATCAGTAATATTATTTTGTTTTACAAGTTTTCTTAGACCTTCAGCCGATTTAGAAGCACTAAGCTGAATTGTATAACGATCGTTTCCTATCTTGGCATTTTTAGCGGTATTGGTTTTTTCGTCTTTTCTATTAGTTGATTTTCGATTATGACTATCTGTTTGGTGTGAAACATGGGTTCTACCGTTAATGTCATTAATTGTTGTCGTTCTATTTGTTGACGTAGTTATATCACGATTAACTGAAGGAGCAGTTGGCGTATATGTGTTCGCTAAGTCGCTACCTGTATCGCTAGGAATATCCAGTTGTTGTTGCGTATTTGTTTGATTTAACGCATTTTCAGTTGGTGTCTGGGTTGCAACACCAGCACTTTCTGTTGGCATTGCATTTGTCGCTGGACTGTTTAGTCCGTCAGTGACAGGCGTAGTATTGGCATCAGCTGAACTTACACTATTCACTTCAGGAGGCGTTACAAGCGTCGGCTCATTTTTACGTGAAGAAGATCGAAAGATAATTAAACTAAGTAATAACAGAATAATAACGATTGCCAAACCAAGAATAATTAATTTTTTTCTTGGAAAATCTTGTAAAAAACTTGGCAATGTCAACGAGGGCTTAGCGTCCTTACTAGGTTGTTCTGTTATATAACGGTCATCTCTATCTACACGCATACTTGCTCCTTAACCTATCCAAAAGGTTTAATGCTTTATGACTAACCATTATTATTTAAATAAATGGCTTAAATTTGCTCTATTTTTTCAATGATATAACCCGCAACACCTTTGGCACTTTGTTCATCTGTTTTAATAGTAATATCCGCAATTTCTTCATAAAGAGGTTCTCGTTCACCTGCTAATTCTTCATAAAGTTCTCTTGGAGTATTACCACCTTGTAATAATGGACGACGTTTGTCTTTTTGCGTCCTTGCCATTTGTTTTTCAATAGTTGTTTCTAAATAAACAACAATGCCACGTGCTGATAATCGATTACGGGTCTCTTTTGATAATACTGAACCACCGCCGGTAGCTAATACTACACCTTGTTTTTCAGTTAATTCATTAATAACTTTTTCTTCTCTGGCTCTGAATCCGTCTTCACCCTCTAAATCAAAAATCCATGCAATATCAGCACCAGTACGTTTTTCAATCTCTTGATCTGAGTCGAAAAATTCCATGCCCAACTGTTGTGCAATTTGTCGGCCTATAGTGCTTTTTCCAGCCCCCATTGGGCCAATTAGAAAGATATTTCGCTTTTCTGCCATTGTAGTTTCATCATCTATTAATTTTGGTTAAAATTTACAACACAATATCAACTCGTTATGATTGGTAATATCATTTTGGTTTGTCATTGTGTAACTTTTCTTGGATCTCCGTCTAACGACAAAAATTTAGGTCGGTAATTATCTCAATAGATAGTACCTTTTTGCAATAAGTATTTGTAATAGTTTTCTAGCTTATTCCTGCTTGGTGTAAATCATGAATATTTAACGCACCGACTAATTCACCTTCGGTATTTACAACGGGTGCAGCTGTAATATTGTGGTCATTAAATGATTTTAAAGCCTCTACTGCTTTCCAATTTTCGGGGATTTGATATCCTGGGCTGGTCATCACGTCTGTAATGCTGTCTTGCAATGTTCCATTTTTGAGTAATAAACGGCGTAAATCCCCATCAGTAAATACGCCAACAATTTTATTATTATTTTTGCAGATTGCAACTAAACCCACGCCAGTTCGGCTTAATTCTAACATAGCATCCAATACGGTTGCCGTTTGTGGTACTTTTGGAATTGAATCGCCCTGTCGCATAACATCTTTAACATGATTAAGTAATTTAGCGCCTAAACTCCCCGCAGGATGAGAGCGTGCAAAATCTTCTTCTTTAAAACCTCGAGCACGCATAACCGCTATAGCAAGCGCATCGCCCATTAATAAGGTATTGGTCGAACTCGAAGTCGGTGCAAGTCCCATAGGGCAGGCCTCTTTTTCAATTGAAATATCAAGCACAGCCTGAGCAGATTTAGCTAATGGTGAGTCTAACCCACCTGTAATTGCAATAATAGGCACATTCATTGCTGTAAGGATAGGGATAATAAAATTAAATTCTTTTGCCCGACCAGAATAAGAAATTAAGATAACAACATCATTTTCGGTCACCATACCTAGATCACCATGTAGTGCTTCGGAAGGATGCATGAAAAAAGCTGGGCTACCAGTGCTGGCAAGTGAAGCCGCAATTTTTTTACCAATATGCCCAGATTTCCCAATACCTGACACAACAACTTTGCCTTTTGTTGTTAAAATCAGCTGACAAGCTTTAATAAAATCTTGTCCGAGTCGGTTCGGTAGTTTTTGAGCTTCGTAAAGTTCTAATTCAAGTAGCTCACGACCATATTGTAATAATTTGTCCATTTTCAACAAGCCTAACGCATTTAATATGAATAAAATGAAGTTATAATCGGTAATAACAACGTAAAATGATTATAAAAAGTCAGATTACTGATATTTTATCAATTAACGATTGAATATTCAAAAAAGAAAGGTATGACATTAAAGCATTTGTGGTATTTCAAGACTTTAAACATCAATACATAATAATTTATAACCCAAAAGCTACTTTTATGCCCAATGTGATTAAAATTACCCCCAATAATTTATCGATAATTAATTGCATTTTAAAATAGTGTCGTTGAACTGCTTGTGTTTGAAAGATGAAAACCACAAAAGGCCACCATAATACGGCTTCTATCCAAATGATAAATGCAACTAGCAATTTGTCGGTGGTTGACGAGTTAGCATTTAATACTTGGGTAAAAATAGCTAGAAAAAATAACGTTGCTTTAGGATTAAGCAAGTTACACAACAACCCTTGCATAAACGCGGATTTAGCGGACATTTGTTTGTCAATTAATTGTTGACTGACATAAGTAGTATTGGTCTTTTTTGCAAGTAATGCTTTAATGCCAAGCCATAATAAGTAAGCGGCGCCCGCATAGCGTAATACATTATACAGTAATGGCGTAGCAGCAATCAGTACTGCCACACCGGCTACACAATAACTCATATGGATTAATATTGCAGTGATGACTCCCAAACACGTCAACAGGGCTATTTTTCGGCTATAAGTTAAGCTGTTTTTCAAAATCAAAAAAAAGTCAGGCCAGGCGAAATCATGCCAAGACAACTGATAGTTGACACTAAAAGTACGGTATCAAGAGTCATAATTATGCCTAATTCAACAGTTGAGCAGCTTGATTTAAACTAGCAATGCCGGAATTTTGCTTAAATAATGAAGCGAAAATAAAGTTAAGTCGCAGAAGAGGTAAAATAACAAAGGTAGATAAAGGCATAAAAACGCGTTACTTGGCAATCAATATTTCCATAGTATATATGTATTCTTGAAAAAATAAAAAAGTTACCCCAACAAGTTTATCATTTTCTTTACATAATAATCAAAATAGAGTTTATTGAGGTAGTTACTACAAGTGAAGTATCCGCTCGAAAATGCTTAACAGATAACGTCGATAGTCATTTAGTTGCGCAACGTGAAATTAATTATATCGATGACGGTAATTAATTTTCTTAATAGATTGGATTTATGTGAAACGATTTCATTCTTATGATCTCACACAATTAATTGGGGTGATAAATGGTTTAGAGCTTTATCATTTAATTTAAATAATAAGCTTGATAAGTATACAGTATGTATCGACCTTTTTGAGTTCAAACAACAAACCTACAAATTACTATCAGCCATCATTAAAGTAGACTTTACAATTA
>CALYPO010000034.1 GCA_945276085.1 uncultured Gilliamella sp. | reverse complement strand
ATTTTAACATATTTTTGCCACTCCCTGTAGCGATTTACTTAATTTTTTCATAAAATTCAATAGGTTGATTTTTAATTAATAAAACTCAATTAGATTAAGTAATCAAGTGCTCGCAAATAATACCAGATATTTTTAAATATATCATAATATAATTGTATAATTTTCTTAGCAAAGAATATAAAAATTATAAAAATGATCAACTCAATAAACCGATAACTATTTTAGTCTTAAAATGGTAACATACTATTTTTTATAATTTTTTAAACTATTCAAACTGCTTGGGCATAATTTGCATGCCATATTGTTGTCCAGTTTGCATTAAAGAATAAATGTGTTTAACTTTGCCTTCTTTGATTAAATTACTGACAGCAGGGTTGTTAATCAGTACTTCAAATAAAGCTTTACGTCCATTTTCGGTGGTGACTAGTTTCTGACTTATTATTGCCTTTAAACTATGTGATAATTGAGTACGAATAAAATCTCGTGAACTGTCTTCAAATACATCAATAATACGATTAATAGTCTCAATAGCAGAATTTGTATGCAACGTAGCAAAAACTAAATGTCCTGTTTCAGCTACTGTTAATGCGGTTTGGATAGCTTTTTTGTTACGTAATTCCCCAAGCAATATTATGTCAGGATCTTGCCTTAAAAGGCTATCAACAGTCTGATCCAAATTTGTTAACTCTCTTTGTTGGATTAATGATTTTTGATTATGATAAATAAATTCAATCGGATCTTCTAAGGTTAATATGTGCTTTGATTGATTAAAATTAATGTGATTAATTAAAGATGCTAGTGTGGTTGACTTACCACTCCCTGTTGAACCGGTAATTAAAATAATGCCACTTTCATAATTGATAAGTTGTTTAAAAATTTCAGGCGCCTTTATCTCGGCAAGGGTCGGAATGTGTTGTTTAATTATACGAAAAACGGCTGAGATTCCCCGATATTGATAAAAAATATTCACTCTAAATCTGCCTAAGTCCTTTACCTGATAAGCGAAGTCAATTTGCTTATTTTGATATAATTGTTGTTTTTGATCGCCAGTTAATAATGATAATAGTTCAGTCTCTAAACTTATTGGTGATAACCTGTGTTCTGATAAAAATTGTAATTGCCCATTGATTCGAATACAGGCAGCTTCACCACTTGAAAGGTGCAAATCAGAGGCATTTTGCGTTACACTAAGAGCCAAAAATGAATTTAACATTCAATTATTCCAACTAACTTTGATTCGGGATTCACATGAATACAGTACATGACAATATACTCACCATTAAAAACAAAATTAAAAATATTGCGTTAGAATGCGAAAGAGATCCCAATAGCATTGAACTAATTGCCGTCAGTAAAACAAAACCTGTGACATTAATCGAACAAGCTATTAGCGCTGGTCAGTTTGCCTTTGGCGAAAACTATGTTCAAGAAGGCGTCGAAAAAATTCAATTTTTTAAACAAAATATGCCCAATGCCCCTTTAATTTGGCATTTTATTGGCCCATTACAATCAAACAAAACAAAATTAGTGGCAGAAAATTTTGATTGGATGCACACAATTGATCGTTTTAAAATCGCTCAGCGATTAAATGAGCAAAGGCCAGCCAATATGAATAAACTTAATGTATTAATTCAAGTAAATATAAGTCAAGAAGCGAGCAAGTCTGGTATTGCACCCAATCAAGTCGCTGACTTAGTTAAGCAAGTTATAGCATTACCCAATTTGAATTTACGTGGTTTGATGGCTATTCCTGAAATCGAGAATGATTTTAACAAGCAATTAGATGTATTTAAGCAGATGCAACAACTTTTAAAATCACTACAAATAGATTATCCATTTCTTGATACATTATCTATGGGCATGTCTGCTGATATGCAAGCAGCAATCGTTGCAGGCAGTACTATGGTTAGAATTGGCTCGGCGATCTTTGGCGCAAGGCAGTATTTATGATATATTGCAAACTTATAAAATTTTTAGGAGTGTTAAATGATATCACTGATCTTCTTGGGAAGAGCTGTTTTAACTGTTTGTCTGTATGTGATCATTTTACGTCTATGGATGCAGAGTGTAAGAGTTAATTTTCATAATCCATTTACTCAATTTATAGTTCGCATTTCTCAACCCATTATTGGACCATTACGTAAAGTAATTCCGTCAATAGGAAGAGTTGATAGTGCAACCTGGTTAATTTTCTATCTGGTCGCGCTAGTTAAAATTATTTTTATTTTACATTTTGCCATGATTAATGCGCCAGTTTGGAGCCCTGAGTATTTAGCATATGCCGTTGCTGCTATGATACACGCCTTTGGTCATTTATTATTTTGGTTACTGTTATTTAGAGCTATCCTAAGTTGGGTTAGCCGTGGACAATCGGTCGCTGATGAGCTACTGGCAGAGTTGACTGAACCCTTTATCGCACCCATTCGACGCATTGTTCCCCCTATTGGCATGATTGATATTTCATTTATGATTTTTATTTTTATTCTAATGTTCTTGAATTTATTTGCCATCGATATGGTCGGGAGTATTTGGCTAATATTATAAAAGCTTTTAAAAAAGGGAGTATACTCCCTTTTATAGAATATGATCTTCCCAACAAATTACATCTTTTTCATACACAATACGTTTTCTAACTGATATTTTCAGCTTATGCATAAGCTTTTTATCACCGGTAATGAGTGGATGCCATTCGGGTAGCTGCCCTGTTTGTAAAAAGTAACGATAAGAACAAGTTAACGGTAACCATTCAATCGTAAGAAGATTTTCACGCGTTAACTTAATACAATCAGGCTCATATTTAAAACGATTGTGATAATGCTTACAACGACACGTATTAGAATCAAGCAAGTTACAAGCAACATTGGTGTACAAGATTTCTTCGGTGTCCTCATCCATCAACTTATTAAGACAGCACTGACCACAGCCGTCACACAACTGTTCCCATTGTGCATCAGTTAATTGATCTAACGTTTTAGATTCCCAAAATCGCTCTGTCATACTTTAAAATCATCTTCTTTTAACATTTGTAAGAAAAAACCATCTGCTTTTATTTTTTCTTCTATTTCATCCGAAGTACCAACAACAAAACGGCGTTTACCGTCTAATAATACTTTCATCACCAATACAGGTGAACCAAAAATTGACATTACTTTTTCAGGAATAGTAGAAAAATCATTCTCCTTTTCCAGATATAAATAACAATTTTCTTTTTTTGGACTTCGATAAATATAACACCACATCATAACCGATGAACCTACTCCTTCATTTTATTAAGACTATTTTGTAAATAAACACCTGCACCTAATAGACCGGGATCTTCATGAGTAATGACATAAACAGGGATTTTTTTAACCAAGTACGACATTCGTCCTTTGTTTTCAAAAGCATGCCGAAAAGGTGAAGATTTAAAAAACTCGATAAAACGTGGTACGATGCCACCAGCAATGTAAACGCCACCTTGTGTGTTCAGTGTTAATGCTAAATTGCCACCAAATCGTCCCATAAAAGTACAAAAATAGGTTAGCGTTTCTAAACAAAGTGGACAACTATTGGACAACGCTTTTTTGACAATTACATCTGGCGTAATCTCTTCTATAGGTTGATTATTAATGTTTAATAATGCTTGGTATATATTTACAATACCATTTCCAGATAAAAAACGCTCAGACGATACGCGTCCAAACTTTTTGCGTAACTCAGCTAAAAGACGATCTTCTTTCTCATTGGTCATTGGTAATTCAGTATGCCCACCTTCTCCAGACAAGCTGATCCAATGTTGATTAACTTTTATTAAATGCGACACACCAAGACCAGTTCCAGCACCATAAATCGCAATTGGGTAATTTAAATCGGCGTCATCCCCGCCGATTTTTACTAAATCTTTATCGGTTAATTGTGGAATAGAAGTCGATACAGCCGTAAAATCATTAATTACTTCAAGTTGTTTTAAGTTTAATGCTTTAATCAACGCTGAACGTGAAAACGACAAATTATTATTGGTCATATTCACCATATCTGTATCATCAATAGGGCAAGCAATTGCAATACAGGCCATATCGACACTGATTGATTGATTAGCAAGATAGTTTTTAATCAAAACTAATAGATCATCATCTTTTGAAATCAGAATTTTTGTGATAGCAGATAATTTGTTAGTGGTTAAATCGTACAACGCAAAACGGGCATTGGTTCCACCAATATCAGTGACTAAAGCATATTGACTCATGTTATTCCCTTCTATTACAAATTGTGTTTAAATCCTATTGCTGCGTACAAAATCATCGGTATTTAAAACATTTTTGAGCTACTCGTTACAAGGCAAGTCAAATAAGTTAAAAATCTCACCGCTAGCAATGATTTTTGGCGTGAAACATAACGTTATTTTAAGATGCGCTGCTTCTTACCGATGCAATTTTATTGTACGCCTAAAAAAGTAAGCAAGAACTGTTTGAATTTCGCTTTATTCGGCGTTATTCAAATGTAGCCATTGTACAAATGACCGTTCTTGTTTAACACTGGTCATACTATTTATCAAGTAGTACTAATAAACTAATTGTGATCCTTTACTCTATTTGATTTCAAATTAATTGATAATCTTTACTCATAAACTTAGTCAAAGCATACCAACAGTTTGAACGGTAATGATAGATAATAAGCATCAAAATGAACACTTTCTACTATCGGTATATGCATAACTAGTTCACCTTGATTAACATCAAGGCGATAACTCGAGAATAAATCAATATAGTTAATAATTACCAACTATATCCAATATGCTTTATCTATAACCATTTTTTTAATTTAAAATAGATATAAGGTGCAACGCCAGCAAGTAACATTAATATTAATGAGAATGGATAACCATATTCCCATTTTAATTCAGGCATGTTTTCAAAGTTCATTCCGTAAGCCGAAGCAACTACCGTTGGCGGTAAAAATACAACAGATACAACTGAGAAAATCTTGATAATCCGGCTTTGTTCTATATTAATAAAGCTAGTTGCAGCTTGCATTAAAAAGTTTACTTTTTGGAACAAGGATTCATTATGTGGAACAAGCGACTCAATATCACGAATAACTTCACGTGCTTGTTCTAACTGATCAACTGGCATTTTTGCTCGTCGAACTAAGTAGTTCACCGCTCTTTGGCTATCCATTAAGCAAAGTCTTACCTTCCATGCGGTATCTTCTAACTCAGCTAAAGAGGTAATCGCTTCATCATAATGTTCTTGTGAAGAGCGATCCATAATAATTAGACTCAACTCCTCTAATTCACTATAGATATTTTCAATCTGATCGGCTAACTGCTCAACTTTAACTTCAAATAGATCGAGTAATACTTCCCAAGGGTTACCGTCTATCATGCTCTGATATCGTGACCGCATTCGATATAAACGAAACGCAGGAAGATCACGTTCTCTTAAGGTAAAAAGACGTCCATTATGGACTGTAAATGCAACAGTAGAATTACCTGCTCGATCTTCTGCATCTTCATAAAAAAAGAACGAGTGCACATGTAATCCTTCGTTATCTTCAAAAAAACGGGCTGACGCCTCAATATCATCTAACTCTATACTCGTTGCTAAGTTTTGTCCTAAATGGGTTAAAACAAAATCACGATCGGCTTCTTCTGGCTCAATTAAATCAACCCAAGTCGCATTATTTATATCGCCTTCATTAATTTTCACTAACTGTTTGTTTTTTAGTCCAAACGCATTAATCATAAGGCCTCCAGTAAAAATATGTTTAGAACACTACACAACAAATGTGTGGCATTATACCTGTTATAATAAGAAATTCCTATGGTGAGACAAATCTTTCTCAATGTTTAAAAATGGATAATAGCTCGCATAATTGAATTAAATACGGTGATGTTACTTCTGTCTCATGCTACAATATCGAAATTAAATCTTTATGCAATTTTTAGGAGTTTATAATGGCAAATCGAGGAATAAACAAAGTCATTTTAGTTGGTAATTTAGGACAAGATCCTGAAGTCCGTTACATGCCAAATGGTAATGCTGTCGCTAATTTTAGTGTTGCAACATCAGAATCATGGAAGGATAAACAAACCGGTGAAAACCGTGATCGCACTGAATGGCATCGAGTTGTCGTGTTTGGTAAATTAGCTGAAATTGCTGGCGAATACATTAGAAAAGGAACGCAAGTTTATCTTGAAGGACAATTGCAAACTCGAAAATGGCAAGATCAATCGGGAACAGATCGGTATACCACTGAGGTAGTTATCAATACTATGGGGGGTACCTTACAAATTTTGGGATCGCGTGGCGCGAGTAACGAAGGCTTTGATGATGGCTCACAAAATTGGGGACAAAGCGCAAATAATTTTTCGTCAGCGCCAGCGTCGACCCGACAAGCAGCTCAAAGTGCGCCAGCACCACAACCTAAAGCCCCTGAACCACCAATGGATTTTGATGACGATATTCCTTTCTAATCAACCAAATGATTTTTTGGGCGTTTTATTACGCCCATGTATCATATCTAATCAATTTCAATTATACTTATCTTAATGTTTTTTATTAAGTCTTGAAATTGATATGCTGGAACTTATACAAACTATTGGCTTTGGTCTAATTCTTTTCATACCATTAACTAATCCATTAACGACTGTTGTGTTACTATTAGGTTTATCCGGTGATATGACCAATGAAGAGCGTAACTATCAGTCTAAAATGACTTGTATTTACGTGTTTATTATCATGGTTGTCTCGTTTTATGGTGGGCAATTAGTGATGAATACTTTTGGTATATCAATTCCTGGATTACGTATTGCAGGTGGAATGATAGTCGGTATTATCGGTTTTAGAATGCTATTCCCCCAGCAACCATCTCATAAAACGTTAGAAGCCGATGCAAAAAAACGAGAAACGTCAAATAATATCGCGTTTGTCCCATTAGCAATGCCCAGTACTGCTGGTCCGGGTACGATTGCGATGATTATTAGTATGGCTTCAACGGTTAAAGGTGGTGGTTACAACGTATCGACTTGGGTTGTTTATACCACTTCAATAATGGTGCCATTATTATTGTGTATTATTTTATGGTTTTGTATGCGTAGTGCTGGCAGTATCATGCGATTTATGGGGAAAAGTGGTATTGAAGCAACTTCTAGAATTATGGGATTTTTATTAGTTTGTGTCGGTACCCAATTTATCATTAACGGCGTAAAAGAGCTGGTATTAAATTTCCCCAATATTTAACATATTAAATAATATACAGATAGTTAACCCAAGCACTGACGAATAATGAGACATAGGGCACGTTGATGCCCTACTGTTCTGACATCAATTAAAGTTTAGGTATATTTTTGATCATTTCAACCCGCATTAAATAATCATATAGAGGGACGATTTTTTTAAATCCTTTTATCAATTTATTTGGCAGATCACTATCTAATACATCAGCTATATGATTATTGGTTACCATAACAGCTAAGCTTTTACGGTTATACCATGTTGCTATCTTTTCATCTTGATCTTTAACCAGCGGTCGTTTATAACTTTCACCAACCAACTCAAAAGGTTTTTTGACGCAACGAATCATCTCTAAAAACTTAGCAGTATCATTAGCAATCTCTTCTCGAAAAATATCCATAGTTTGTTTTGATGCACAATAATAACCTAAACCATATTGATAACTATCCGGACTAATTTCAAAAAAATAAGCTGGCGCTTCTTTCCAGTCCTTATTTGGTCGTTTAAATGTTAGCCACAATCGACTTCGATATAATGTCTTATCTTTGGAAAATCGAGTATCACGATGAATGCGTGATATGGTTTTACCTATCGCTGGCTTGGTTTCAAACCACTCATCGATTTTTAACATTTCTGGGGTTAATTGTTCAACCAATAACTTAAATGGTTTAACTAAATCGTTATCATAAATAGAACGATGTTCATCAAACCAGGTTTTACTATTGTTAATCCAAGCATCTTGTAAAAAATTTAGCCCCGCTTGAGAAAAGCCGTTAAATATGGCCATTATTGCTCCTTAAATAACTCTCTGACTTTTTCTAAATCTTGTTGCGTATCAACACCAATGGCGGGTGACTCTTTAGCAACTGCAACATGAATTTTTTCACCATACCAAAGAACTCTAAGCTGTTCAAGCATTTCAATTTGCTCAAGTGAAGAAGGTGCCCAGTTGATATACTGACGAATAAAACCTGCTCGATAAGCATAAATACCAATGTGGCGAAGGTAAAAATCACCAATACTGGATTGATTGAATAAATTGCTAGCTTTCGCGAAGCGATCTCGCTCCCAAGGAATAGTCGCTCGAGAAAAATAGAGCGCATAACCATCTTTATCCATCACAACTTTAACAGCGCCAGTATTAAACGCTTCTTCAACCGACTCAATAGGTACAGCTAAAGTAGCCATACCTGTTTTATATTTGACTAAATTTTCAGCGACTTGATCAATAATAATAGGGGGAATCAGTGGCTCATCACCTTGAACATTAACAATCACTTCATCATCGGCAAATTGAAAGGTATTAATGACTTCGGCCAGACGCTCAGTCCCCGAGTTATGTTTATCACTGGTTAGAATCACTTCTCCACCATGCTTTTTTACCACCTCGAAAACTTGCTGATGATCGGTTGCAACAATGACTCGATTTGCCGATGACTTTTTTGCTTGTTCCATCACTCGTACGATCATCGGTTTACCGTGTATATCTGCTAAAGGTTTTGCAGGTAAACGGCTTGATGCATATCTTGCTGGAATAATAACAGAAAAATTCATAACTAATCCTTGTAATGTTCTATTCTTGATTAAATTTTACTTGAGTCAGTGCCATCGCCTCGGTTTCAAGTAATACGGGAATACCATCCTTTACAGGAAAAACTAATTTATCAGTTTGACAAATCAGCTGATTATGTTCTTTATCATATTGCAATTTGCCGTGACATTTAGGGCATGCAATAGCATTAAGAAGAAGCGCTTTCATATTTTATTCTCTATGTGATGTTATATCCGCTAATAATGAACAGATATGGTTAATTGCTGGCATAGGTATAATGGCATCTACAGGTAGATACCACCAATTTGGTAATGCAAATTGCTGACATTTTACTGCATCTTTTTCTGTCATTAAAATGATTTGTTGATCAGTTGCAATATCTGCTAACAATGGCAAAGTAAATTGTTGATGATCAGCAAAGGATACCGTTTTAATTAAATCCGCATTCATCATTGTTAACATATCAAAAAAACGTTTAGGATTGCTAATTCCAGCAATAGCACAGATATTTTGTAACGAAGATAATGGCTTTTTTTCCTGAGTAAGCAAATTAATGGCACAGTTGGGAGCCAATTGCATAGTATAAGTTTTATTGGGATATTTCTCGGGTAACAGACTATCGCTATCACCATTAATGATGATCACATCGACTGATCTTAAACGGTTTTGTCGCTCTCGCATTGGACCAGCAGGAATCCACCACCCATTGCCAAATTGACGTTTACCATCGACTACAACAACTTCTATGTTACGAGCTAGCGCATAATGTTGTAAGCCATCATCAGTCAAAATAACATCTAACTGATAGTGTTTTAATAAAGCTTTGACCGCATCAACTCGTTTCGGTGCTACCGCAACAGGCGCCTGAGTGCGTTGATAAATCAGAACCGGTTCATCACCCGCTTGGGCTGTTGTTGTATTGTTATCTAAAATTAAGGGATAAGAATCAGCCTTACCGCCATATCCCCGTGAAACGACACCAACATGGAACCCTTTAGCTTGTAAAGCTTGAATCAAACCAATCGTGAAAGGGGTTTTACCATTACCGCCGACGGATAAATTGCCAACAACAACAATCGGAACAGGTGAATGCCATGATTTTAAAAGACCGAATCGATATAACTGGCGACGAATAAAAACAATCAAACCATACAACAAAGAAAAAGGAATAAGTAACCAATATAATCTATTTTTACCATACCATAATTTTTCAATCATCATTTATTATCACTTGATTATGTTTTGTTACCATTACTGCTATATTTGACGTAATATAAATATGGCGATATTGGCTATTATTTTACTCATAAATAGGTAAACGCCCAAGCCAATCATGATACCACCTAGGACGAACTTGTTCCCGCATTGTTTTGATATTCCACGTTAATTTATTAAAAAATAGACTAATTTGACCTGTCCTTGCAGTAACATGATAATCTAAGTTAAGTTCATGATAACGTAAAGTAATCTTATCTGCGGGTAAGTTCCAAGCATTATAGCGCGAAGTCGACACCAATGCACTTTTCGGTTTTACCCGATTTATAAAGGCATAGCTTGATGAGCTCATACTACCATGATGGGGAACTTGTAAAAATGTTGAAGATAATTTAACTCCATATTGTTCAATTAACTGATACTCTTGCGTTCGTTCTAAATCCCCTGTTAACAATACCGAGAATCGACCATCCGTTATTTGTATCACACATGAGTCTTTATTTTGCGCATAATTAACCAGCTTTTTAGGCCATAAAATATTAAATGAAAGCTGGTTCCAACTAATGTGATTTCCCGCTAAACATAAATAATCATTATTCAATGATGATGATGAACTCATCAACCACGCATTTGGATAGGTACGCTTTAAAATATTCAGCCCACCAATATGATCATTATGTTGGTGACTAATGATAATGCCTTCAACTGTTAAATTATGCTGCAATAAAAACGGTATAATGACCTGCTCTGCTACTGAATTTTTATCCCATTTAGCACCCGTATCATACAAAATAGCTGACTTTCCATTATGAATCACAATAGCCAGTCCATGACCAACATCTAACATGTCTACTCGCCAAACATAATCAAGAACGACAAAAAAAGGTGAAATCATTAAGCATAAAATAGACAATATAGTCACGAAAAAATGACGCCAAAGTTCAGTATGAATAACAATAATCATCAACCAACCAATTAAACTTAGTAGATAAAAATTAGCCGGTAATGTCAACCACAATACATTCATTGCTTTTAAACATAAAAATAATCCTTTAAGAGAACTATCTGCAACAAAGCAAAACCACAAGGATAAATAAAAACAATGTACCAAACTAAATAATAGTGCCAATAAAATAGCAGGAAAGGTACATAGTGTGATAAGTGGAATTGCTATTAAATTCGTGAATAATGCAACAGTACTTATCCCGTGAAAAATAAAAAATTGTATAGGTAATAATAATAACGTTAAGCCAAATTGTAGATGCAATAACCGTATTAAATACCAACGTTTTTTTTGTTTAAAACGGTTTGGTAAAGGCATCCATTGGGATAGAAAGAGTAAACTGATAACCGCGTAGCAAGATAACCAAAAACTTTCTGATAAAATCATCAACGGATCAAATAAGAGTAATATTGCAATAATTCGGTTTATTTTTTGCCAAGCACTTAAATGATAACTTTGATAGCGTAAGTATATCCATATTGATAGTGCGAATATCGCACGCAGTGTTGGCGGATTAAATCCTGTTAACCAAGCATAAAATAATGCACTTAGCCAACCAACTATGATTGGTACAAAATAATGTATATAACGATTTGGAAGTAAAAACAGACTTGTTTTAACAATAAAACAGCAAAAATAAAAAACTAACAGAATATGCATACCGGATATTGCCATTAAATGAGCTATACCGGTTTGCATCATTATTAGGCGATCTTCACCACTTATTTGTGTGCGTTCGCCAAAAGCAAGCGCAATCAGGATTCCTCGGTAAACACATAGATTAATATAGGGTAAAGCATAATCTGCTATAACTTGTCTAACATTACGCTTATCATCAAGTAATTTAGCTTGTTTTAATTTTGCTGATAACAGGCGCTTATTGGCAATTGCAAAGCGTTGACTATCAAAACCCCCTTCATTCAAATAACCTTGGCTAACTTTGGTTTTCAACGTAAGTTGCCAAATTTGACCGGCCTTAGGAATAATTGGCTGATCCCAATAGACTGAAATAGTCGGATTAAAAGACAAATAATGCTGGTCAGAATTGATTAGGGCAAATTTTATGTAATACGGTTCTGTTATATTGTCGGCTTGAACATCAATTGTTTCGACTTTAGCTTGCACAACCAAGGTCTTATCGATATAAGGTTCAACATTTGATAAATATTGATGACTATAAGCAGTAGACCATAAAAAGCTAAGGATTAATACCGCAATCATTATTGTAAAGCGATAAAACGTTGATGGAACAATCAAAATAAAAGTAATAAGAACAATAGCCAGCATATACCACTGTTCATAAGAAGGTAATGAAGGTAAAAACATAAGTGGCAAACAACCTAAAGAAAAAATTATTGCTAATAGATCCAGTGAAAAAAGTTGCCGCATTGATTTTGGATAGGGTTAATTTTGATTGGCTATCAAACTATCACATAACTGTTTTCTCAAAATATTCCATTTACTAATTTCTAGAGATTGCTTCCATTTTATTAATTAGTTGAAAAACTTTTACAAAACTAAACTGATTTTCAGCTAAACTTATTTTTTACGTTAATACGAATCACAGCTAAAGAGGAGGTGTCGGTAATCTAGAATGGTGCTGCAAGCATTGATTGATAAATACCCGAATTGTTATAAATAAAAAAACCTTTGATTTTAGTCAAAGGTTTTTTTGTAATATTATGCAAACTTATGCTTTGGCAGCATTATTAACTCGTTCACGTAATTCTTTACCCGGTTTGAAATGAGGGATATATTTATGTTTAACTTCAACATTACCACCTGTTCTAGGATTTCTCGCTTTACGTGGGGCGCGATAGTTCAAACTAAAACTACCAAAACCTCGAATTTCAACACGATCATTACTTTCCATAGCTAAAGCGATCTGTTCGATAATATCTCTTACAGCATCATCAACTAGTTGTACAGGAAGGTGTGTCCGCCAGTTAACTATCTTTTCGGCTAAATCTGATCTGTTCATGGTCACTCCTAATTTATTTTGTGTGGTAAATAACTGATTTATTTTATACCACAAAAGAAAAAGAGGGCAAGCCCTCTTTACTCTTTACATAAACAATTTTTACTCAGTTTTTGAAGCAGCTTTGAAAGCTTCAGCCATTGCATTAGTAAATGATGCTTCTTCTTGAGTTGCAGTATTATTTACAGCAGCAAGTGCTTCTTTTTCATCAGCTTCATCTTTAGCGCGTACTGATAATGAAATCGCACGAGACTTACGATCGATATTAACAATCTTAGCTTCAACTTCGTCACCAACTTTCAGTGCAGTAGTTGCATCTTCAATACGTTCACGAGCAATATCTTGAGCTTTTAAGTAACCTTCAATACCATCAGCAATTTCGATAGTTGCACCTTTAGCATCGACAGCAGTTACTTTACCTTTAACAATAGTGCCTTTTTTATAGTTTGCAGCAAAATTATTGAAAGGATCATCTTCTAATTGTTTAATACCTAAAGAAATACGTTCGCGCTCTGCGTCAACTTGTAACACAACCGCTTCGATATCGTCACCTTTCTTATAAGCTTTAACCGCTTCTTCGCCAGGCATATTCCAAGAGATATCTGAAAGATGAACTAAACCATCAATACCGCCATCTAAACCAATGAAGATACCAAAGTCAGTGATTGATTTGATCTTACCGCTAACTTTATCACCTTTATTGTGTGATTCAGCAAATTGTAACCATGGGTTTGGTTTACATTGTTTAAGACCTAAAGAGATACGACGACGTTCTTCATCAATTTCAAGAACAACAACTTCAACCACATCACCTAAGCTAACCACTTTAGATGGGTGAATGTTTTTGTTTGTCCAATCCATTTCAGAAACGTGTACTAAACCTTCAACACCTGTTTCAATTTCAACAAAACAACCGTAATCAGTTAAGTTAGTTACTTTACCTGTTACTTTTGTTCCTTCTGGGTAACGTTTAGCGATTGAAACCCATGGATCTTCGCCTAATTGTTTTAAGCCAAGAGAAACACGTGAACGATCTTTATCGAATTTAAGAACTTTAACAAGTAATTCTTGACCCACTTCAACCACTTCACTTGGGT
>CALYPO010000033.1 GCA_945276085.1 uncultured Gilliamella sp. | reverse complement strand
GATGAGTGCAGCTTGCTACTCAGTCAATTTTTCAAAAAACGTCGCTTAGAAAAAAGAGCAGCCAAGATCGATGCTAACAAGATGATAGATAAGAATATACTATGAATAGTATAGGATTATCAAATGTTATGCTAAGCAGATTAAAATAAGCTTTGTTATTCTTTTTATCTATGAAAATTGTTAGAATCTAATTTAAATTTTATTTTTTGAGTATTAGTAATGAAGAAACACACTTTAGAAATGATGATATCAACGGATGATATTCAAAAACGTATCAAAGAACTAGGGCAACAAATTAGTCAAGATTATAAACACAGCCAAAATGAACTTATTTTAGTCGGTCTGCTACGTGGTTCATTTATTTTTATGGCGGATTTAAGCCGTGCTATTACTGTCGGGCATGAAGTTGATTTTATGACTGCATCAAGTTATGGTAATGCAGTTGTCAGTAATCGAGATGTCAAAATATTGAAAGATTTGGATGAAGATATTCGTGATAAAGATGTGCTAATTGTTGAAGATATTATTGATACTGGTAATACGTTAAGTAAAGTCATGGCAATTTTAAAATTACGTCATCCTCGTAGTATCGAAATTTGTACGCTTTTAGATAAGCCATCACGTCGGGAAGTGGCTGTACCAGTAAAATACATTGGTTTTTCAATTCCTGATGAATTTGTCGTTGGTTATGGAATTGATTATGCTCAACATTATCGCCATTTACCTTATATCGGTCAGGTTACACTGCTAGAGGCCTAAATAAATGTTGGTCGAAAATTTAGTCATTAATAGAATAAATCTGTGATACGACTTAATTAAAAGCCCTTAGTATTAAACTGAACAAATGTTAATAAATCGTAGTTTGCATAATCATTTAAAGTTATAGTACTGCGTTATAGCGCAATCAATAACCTTTTTAAAATTTCTGAAACAAAAAAGGATCGATGTCTATCAATCGATCCTATATCAAAACAGCTAAGTATATTTTTTACATTTTAATAATGTTAACTTAAGGTATCTGCATAAATTAAGTAAATATACCATTAATTAGTCCCTACTTTGCTTCATTGATATTATACATTAATGAAATAGTAGAAATCTTAGTCCCACTTCAGAATAAACTAAATGCTTATAGTAATTTATAATATTTTATTTGCTTATAAAAGGTTTTTCCCAAAGATCAAGGGGTTACCTTTACAATCTTAAACTTAAAATGTTAAAACTCAATATTAATAAATTAGACATTGATCCTTACAAAAGATGATATCAAAACTGATTTAGTTAGCTTATCATAGACGATGAAATATTAAATATGTTAAATTTACGTTCATGATTAGCCCAGAAATTAACAATTGATCGTTTTTTAACTTAAACTTCTTCGAGGTCTTTGTGTCACAATTTTCCTATAGGTTTTGTTTACTTTTAATGTTTACAATCATATCAACATCAAGCTATGCTGATATGAAGTTATCGATTAAAGGTTTATCGGGTGAACTTGCTGACAATGTCGATGCTCGTGTTTCATTAATTACCCCAGATAAAGTCGATAACACGCCTAATTTTAAACGGTATTTTGAAAGCGAGGTTAAAAAAGCGCTCCGAGCTTTGGGTTATTACGCTCCTGTGTTTCAATATAACACTCAAAATCCAAGAGTATTAGCGGTAACGATTTCAGCTGGTGAACCGATTAAAATTGAACAATTAAATGTGATTATTGAAGGTGAAGGCCAGCATGATAATGATTACCAACATTTACTCGAAAAAAACCTACCTAAAACGGGTGATATTTTAAATCATGGCATTTATGAGTCTTTCAAGAAAAGTTTGAAAAATCTCGCGTTAGAAAAAGGCTATTTTGATGCCAATATGACGCAACACCAATTAGCGGTGTCCATGGATCATCATCAAGCTTTTTGGAATATCGATTTTAATACTGGGCAGCGCTATAAATTCAGTCAAGTTAAATTTTCTAATACCAAAATTAGAGATGATTATCTTAAAAATATTATACCGTTTAAAGAAGGTGAACCTTATAGTGCCGAAAAACTTTCCATTCTTAATCGTCGATTAACTTCTACAAATTGGTTTAGTTCAATTGTTGTTGTTCCTGATTTTCCAAATGTTACAGCAGACAAATCACTACCAATCAATGTTGTCACCTCTCCCCGAAAAAAAAATAGCATGGATTTAGGGCTTGGATACTCAACCGACAATGGCGTATATGGCAAAATAACTTGGAATAAACCGTGGATTAACAGTCGTGGACAAAGTTTACAAAGTAATTTATCACTTTCTTCACCCGAACAATCCATTACAATGAGCTATAAAATACCATTAAAAAAATCTCCCCTTGAACAATACTACACTGTTCAAGGTGGTTATAAAAAAATTGACAATAACGATACTAAATCACGTTCCTATACCTTTGGTGTGGTTCGATATTGGGACAATTTTGAAGGATGGCAAAGCGCGCTAGGTTTAAATCTTTTACATGATGACTTTACGCAAGGTGACTCAAGTTTTAATACCCTTTTATACTACCCTTCTATTAGTCTTTCACGAATTCGTAGCGATGGCAATCTTATGCCAATGTGGGGAGATTCACAACGCTATTCTGTTGAGGCAGCTACAAATTCTTTAGGATCCGATCTCAATCTTATTCGCTTTCAAACGCAACAAACTTGGATTCGATCCTTGTTTGATAGTCATCGATTTATTTTTCGGGGTAATTTCGGCATAATTCAGGCAAATAATTTTGATCGTGTTCCGCCTTCATTTCGATTCTTTGCAGGGGGTGACCGTAGTATACGAGGTTATAGTTACCAATCTATTTCGCCTAAAGATAAAAATGGTAAATTAAAAGGTGCGTCAAAGCTCATCACTGGTTCAGTTGAATACCAATTTAATTTAACCGGTGCTTGGTGGGGTGCTGTTTTTATTGATTCAGGTGAAGCAATTGATAAAGTCGATAAAACTAAATTTTATACAGGAAGTGGTATTGGTGTGCGTTGGGCTTCTCCGGTTGGACCAATAAAATTCGATTTAGCAACTCCGTTAACGCGAAGAGACTCTGGTTCAGTTCACCTATATATTGGTTTAGGATCCGAATTATAATATGGCTAAAAATCCCATTAGAGAAAAAAAATTAAAAAAAATTAAAAGAATACGAAAATGGAAAAAGCGTAGTATTGTAGTATTATCTATTTTCGTGTTTTTGGTCGTGTTTATTATCTTACTGCTTTATACCAGTTTAGGCGTTAAGTTGACCACTTATGTCTTAGGTAAAGCCCTACCCGAATTGAAAATTGAACAAGTGGAAGGGACATTAAGCGATTTACAGGTGAATGGTCTTTCATTGCAACTACCGGGTATTGATGTTCAGGTTGATAATGCATCGTTAAAATTATCTGGGTTATGTTTGCTTGAAACTAAAATCTGTATCGAACAGTTTGAATCAAAGGGTATTAAAGTAAAACTGAACACCGATCAGATTATTACCGACCCCAATAAGCCAATACCAGACAAACGGGTTGTTTTGAAAACCCCATTACCAATCGAACTGAAAACGGCACATGTATCAGATGTGAAAGTTGATATTGATGATATGCAATTTGGTCTGTCTGATTTTACGGGTAAGGCGACTTGGGTAAACGAAAAAATTTATGTATTTCCTGCTGAGGCTCAGGATTTAAGTGCTATTTTTGCTGATCACCCACAAGTAAAATCAACAACAGATTCAGTTCAGAATGATTTGCCTCTTAATGAAAAGATAAATCAATTATTCAATCAGCCGTTAATCGAATCATTACCCCAAGTTACTATTCCTCTCGATATCAATGTCGGACGCTTAACGGGTAACAATTGGCTTTTACATATTGGCGGTGAAGATTATCGATTTAACAATGTGACTATTCAAACTAATATCATCGATAATCATATTATCGTTCAACAGGTGAATACAGATGCGATAACTCCTTATGCTAATGGACATGCTTTTGTTTCAGGAGATATTACATTAGGCAATGATTGGCCTATTTTGGCATTTATTCAATTAAAAACAGCCAGTAATCAATTACATAGCCAATTTTCAGGTAAATTGTTAGGTGAATTGACGACAAATACGGTACTTGAAGGACTTAATTCAGCAAAAATTAATGCAAAAATCAATTTTATCGAAAAATATTTACCGGTGATGACCGACTTAAAGGGTAAACACATTCAATGGCCAATTGAAGGACAAGCGCAATATCAAGTTAATAATTTTAATCTTTCAATAGGGGGTAACGTCCAACAGTATGACTTATCAGCTAAAGGTAAATTTAAAGGTGACGATCTGCCCGATACGTCGTTTGATGTTATAGGCAAGGGAACGAATCAATCAGCCATATTCGATCATGGAATAGTGAAACTACCACAAGGGGAAATCAATGTTTCAGGTAATCTTGACTGGCAAAAAGCCTTACACTGGGATGCAAAAGTTAAATTAACTGATGTTGATACCAGCAAAGATTTACCAAACTATCCTATACGATTAAATGGTCAACTTAAAACCAATGGTCAGTTAGAAGGTGATAAATGGCAATTGAATCTTCCCGAAATCCAATTAAAAGGTAATATTAATCACGCTGATTTTTCAACTAATGGCAGTATTCAAATTAACTCTCATCAATCAATCAGTGCGAATAATTTTGTTATGGATTGGGGAAAAAATCATATCAATATCAATGGCGCTTCAGATAAAGAAAATTTGAGTGCTAAGTTAGAGTTATCCTCTTTATCATTATTGGCTGATGACTTAAAGGGTTCAATTGTCGGCACGTTGAAAATGAATGGTAGCTTTAATGAACCAAACGTGGATACCGATATCAATATTCACCAATTAAGTTTGATGAGTATGTCAATATCATCAGCCCAACTTTCCGGAAAAATAGAATATAAAAAACAAATTAGTGGACATTTAAAACTCATAGGACACGATATAGAACTTCCTAATCAAAGCATAAAAAATGCCAATATTGAGCTTAAAGGTAATGAAAGTCATCATGTTTTAGATATCAATCTTACAGGAACACCAGCCTCATTTACAACATCACTCAATGGAAAATTAGATCCTGATCGAACAAAATGGACGGGAAATTTATCCCACGCTTTATTAAATTTAGGTGATAAAAATCATTGGCAATTGGTTAAAACATTACCTTTATCTTATGATGTTACTCATCAAGTGCCCACTATAGGCTCGCATTGTTGGTCAAACCAAGGGTCAAGTATTTGTTTAGATCAAGCACTATCTCCAACAGCTAACAGTAATACAAGTATCACGTTGAAAGATATTGAGCTGGCAAAACTCCCTATTCCAAACGACGGTGAAACAAAACTAGCTGGCTTGATTAATGGTAAAGCTTATATAAAATTCAATGCAAATAGTGAAATGCCGAATATCAAGGCCAATATCAAAGGGAATGAAGTTTATATTCAACAAATGATCACATCCCAATCATTATCTATTCCATTTGAAATATTTACTATTAATGCTGAATTTAATCAACAACAAGCAAAGTTTGATTGGTTATTTAGCTTAAAACAATTAGGTAAAATGAGCGGTGATTTAACTATTATCGATCCCACTCAACAAAAGAAATTAAATGGAAAATTAAACATTGATCATCTTGCCTTAGCAATAATCAATCCCTTATTAGATAAAGATGATTTTGCTAAAGGCTCGATAAATGGCAACGTTAATTTTTCCGGGTCTTTAATGGATCCTTATTTAACAGGTAATATTGATTTAAAACACAGTGAAATAAAATCCAGTCAATTACCAATTGATTTGAAATCAGCAAAGGTAGATCTTAATTTCAATGGTAAATCCTCCAACTTAAAAGGAGTTTTAACCACCAAGTCTGGTAATATTGATATTAACGGTCACGCCAATTGGGATACATTTGATAAATGGCAAGCGGATCTTTCTGTCACGGGTGCAGCAATGGAAGTTACCGTACCTCCAATGGTTGTGTTAAGTATTATCCCCAATATTAGAATTGATGCGACCCAAGATGAGATAATTCTTTCCGGAAAAGTCAGTATCCCTAAAGGTAAGATTACCGTCGAATCGTTACCGGCATCCAGTGTTGATGTATCGCCTGACGAAGTTATGTTAGATAAAAATTATCAAGTAATCGAAAAACAAAAACTTGGCATAAAAATCAGTAGCCATATTGAAATTGATATTGGTGAACATGTGACTGTCGATGCTTTTGGGTTAAACGCATCACTGAAAGGCAATCTCCTTGCGGCACAAACCAACAAAGGCTTAGATCTGCATGGGCAAGTTTTGATTCCAACAGGAAGATTTCACGCTTATGGTCAAGATTTAGTTATCCGTAAAGGTATTATCACTTTTTCGGGCCCTACTGACCAAGCTAAGTTAGATATTGAAGCTATTCGTAATCCAGACTCAATTGATAACAGTAGTATTACAGCGGGTATTCGTGTAACAGGATCTTCGGAAGAGCCCAAAATTGAAATATTTTCAGATCCAGCCATGTCCCAGCAAGAAGCATTATCTTATCTAATACGAGGTCAAGGACTTGAAAGCACCGATCAAAGCGATAATGATATGATGACCGCCTTACTCGTTGGTATCGGTACGGCAAAAACAGGTAAATATATTGGTGATATTGGTAATGTCTTTGGAATAAAAAATCTTTCTTTAGACACGCAAGGAGCCGGTAATAATTCTAAAGTGGTTGTTAGTGGGTATATTTTGCCTAACCTACAACTGAAATATGGTGTAGGTATTTTTGATTCACTGGCGACATTTACTTTACGATACCGATTGATGCCAAGACTCTATTTAGAAGCAACATCTGGACTTGCACAAACGTTAGATTTTATCTACCAATTTGAATTTTAATCACTTATTAGGATAATTGAGTTAGCCTTATCAATTATTTGGTTAAGGCTAGCTATTTTTTACTGCCGATTAACATTTCTCTTTTCAAACCAAAACCTTTTTGTTTTATCACATTGAATCCAGCATTGATTAAGTTTCGCCGAACAAATCCAGCCGCACTAAAAGTTGCAAACGTTCCCTTTTGTGACGTATATTGAAAACAGCTTTTAAACAAGGATTCTGACCACATGTCAGGATTTTTAGCGGGTGAAAATCCATCAAAGAACCAAGCATCAATCAACCCATTTTGTTTAGCCAAAAATTCCGGAAAATATTGAATGTCATCATAAAGTACATCCAAACTGACCTTGTCTAAATGACAGGTGTTATCCGTTAGATAGGTATATAACTGCTTGGCTAATAGTTGAAGTTGGCATTCATCTTCTATGGCGGTTTGATGCATCATCATCATTTCTGTCACTGATAACGGATATTTTTCAATACTGATAAATTTAAGTTGCTGGAGTTGATGATTGGGATATTCTTTTTTAAAAGCTAAAAACGTTTGCCAGGCTATGAGAAAGCTTAGCCCCGAACCAAAACCCGTTTCACCAATAATAAAAGTATCTTTATCATGTTGGATAAAACGTTGGTGTAGATGATTGCCTTCAATAAAAACATATTTTGTTTCAGCAACTGCACCTTGTGTGTTGAAATAGATATCATCAAAATAGACAGAAACTGGGGCTTGATTTTCGTTCCAAATAATTGTTGATTTTTGCATGACGCCTCTTTACTCAGTTATCGTTGATCAAACTGTATATTGGCACAGTTTACGTATATAATACGCTAAATCAATTTATGAGGTAAATTATGGTTTTTCTTTTCCGCTTAATTACAGTTGTGTTGATAGGTATTGTAGTTTGTGTACTGGGCGTTATATTTTGCCTATTCAATCCTCGGAATCCCAAAAACGTAGCCAGATTTGCACATTTATTTAGTTTTTTCTTTAAACCTATTTTGGGCGTTAAAGTTGATACTCGTCTCTATCCTGAGATTAGTAAAATAGGCAGTTGTGTTTATATCGCTAATCATCAAAACAACTTTGATATGGTTGTTGCCGCAGACGTTGTCCAACCGAAAACCGTGACTGTCGGAAAAAAAAGTTTAGCGTGGATTCCTTTTTTTGGGCAATTATACTATCTGACCGGTAATATTTTAATTGATCGTAATAATAAATCAAAAGCCCACGATACCATTGGACAAGTTGTTAAAGAAATTAAAACACGTGGCATATCGATTTGGATGTTTCCTGAAGGAACACGAAGTCGAGGACGTGGATTATTACCGTTTAAAACAGGCGCATTTAAAGCAGCAATTGCGGCAGGTGTTCCTATTGTGCCTATTTGCGTCTCTGATACCAATAACATTCAATTAAATCGTTTAAATAACGGTCATATGATTGTTGAAATGTTGGATCCTATTGACACCAAATCGTTACGTAAAGAAGACGCCAGAACATTAATGGAACAATGTTATCAACAAATGACTGAAAAATTAATTGAAATCAACAATGAAGTTAAGCAACTAAACAGTAAAAAATAATTAATGAATATGCAAGACCGTAATTTTGATGATATCAGTCATAAGTTTGCACAAAATATTTATGGCACAAGTAAAGGAAAAATTCGTGAAGCCATTGTCTGGCAGGAATTAGAAAATATATTAGCCACATTTCCAACAACCAAACCGTTGAAAATTCTTGATGCAGGTGGTGGACAAGGACAAATGGCTTGTCGATTGGCAAAATTAGGACATCATGTCACATTATGTGATATTTCTATGCAAATGCTAGAACTGGCACAAAAAAATGCCCAAGCAGAAAAGTTAAATATTAATTGTCATTGTTGTGCTATTCAAGATATTGATCATATCATTAATGAACAATATGATATGGTGATTTGTCATGCAGTATTAGAGTGGGTTGCCGATCCGATCAGTGTTCTTGAATCATTAAAAAAACACCTCAAACCCGAAGGTTATTTATCCTTGATGTTCTATAATTATCATGCACTTCTTTTTAAAACGGTGACACTTGGTAATTTTGGTTATACTCAATCAGGGCTTGCAAAACGTAAGAAAAAAACATTATCACCCGATTTCCCTCGAATACCAGATGATGTCTATCAATGGTTAACCACGCTAGATTTTCATATTATTAAAAAAACGGGAATTCGTCTATTTCATGATTATATGAATAATAAAGAAAAAATAAATAGTCATTTTGATCAGTTATTGGCACTTGAAAAGCAGTACTGCCAAGCAGAACCGTATCTAAGTCTTGCTCGATACATTTTAGTTACTGCAAAAAATGGTTAACACTTTTCATCATACTGATACTAAGCTTGAAATAGTTAAACTTCACTCGAAAATATTGGCTTAACTCGGTATGATAAACAGCGTAATTCAATTAATTAAGGAAAATAATGATAATCATCATAACTGATGGTATTGTCTCTATTGAAAGTAATATTGTTAATAGTCTGAATAATCAAAAAATTAAAGATGTTTTAGACGTTGATAATTTAACTGATGAGACAAAATTTGCCAATTTACTTGATTTAAATATGGCTGATTTTATTGATAAAGATGACTTTACTACGGCTATCGTTGCCGATCAGCAATTAGACATTAAAGCAATATTTCATCACAATGTTTGTTCATCAACGATTATAAAAGGACATTAAATGAGAACACTAATTATTGGTCCTTCATGGGTTGGCGATATGATGATGTCGCAAAGTTTATATCGAACGTTAAAACAACTTCATCCTAATATTGAAATTGATGTTATGGCACCAGCATGGTGCCAAGCACTATTGAATAAAATGCCAGAAGTGAATCAAGCTATTGAGATGCCAATTGGTCATGGTAAATTCGGTTTAACCCAACGCTATCGACTCGGCAAATCACTCCGTAATAATCATTACGACCAAGCGATAATTTTACCTAATTCGTTTAAATCAGCTTTAATCCCTTTTTTTGCTAGGATTCATCAGCGAACAGGTTGGAAAGGTGAAATGCGTTATGGACTGATTAACGATCTTCGTAAACTTAATAAACAAGCCTTTCCATTAATGGTTCAACGTTATGTTGCCCTTGCCTACCCTAAGGATCAGATCCACACAGCAGAGCAAATACCACAACCCATACTTTGGCCTAAACTTGAAGTTTGTCAAACAGACATCAATGGCACGCTTAACACGTTTAAAATCAATGATAATTTGCCGTTAATTGGTTTTTGTCCTGGTGCTGAATTTGGTCCAGCAAAACGTTGGCCGGATTATCATTATGCTGCTCTTGGTGATATGCTTGTAAAGCAACATGCCAAAATTGTTATTTTTGGTTCTGATAATGATCGCCAAGTTGGCGAAAAAATTATTAAACAAATGACACAAGGCGACCAGTGTATTAATCTTGCCGGTAAAACAAAATTGGAACAAGCGGTTAATTTAATTGCGGCTTGTAAAGCAATTGTGACTAATGATTCAGGATTGATGCATGTCGCCGCAGCTTTGGATCGCCCTTTGGTTGCGCTTTATGGCCCAAGTAGTCCAGACTTTACCCCACCCCTTTCTGATAAAGCTGAAGTTATTCGCTTAATAACAGGGTATCATAAAGTCCGTAAGGGCGATGCAGAACAAGGCTATCATCAAAGTTTGATTGATATAAAACCTGAAACTGTGTTTGAAACTTTAATGAAGCTTATTGCTCGTTGTGAAAAGAGTCATTAATTATGCGTGTACTTATTGTTAAAACATCTTCAATGGGTGATGTACTTCATACTTTACCCGCATTAACTGATGCTGCCCGTCATTTACCTAATATGACTTTTGATTGGGTGGTTGAAGAAAATTTTGCGCAAATACCAACATGGCATTTTGCGGTAGATAAAGTGATCCCTGTGGCCATTCGGCGCTGGCGTAAAAACTGGTTCGGTAAATCTATTCGTCAAGAGCGTCACCAATTTATTCAATCACTACTTGAACGGGAATATGACTGTATTATTGATGCGCAAGGATTAATAAAAAGTGCTTTTTTTATCACACGTAAAGCAAAAGGCATTAAGCACGGTTTAGATCGTCATAGCATAAGAGAACCGATTGCCAGTTGGTTTTATGATGTTAAACATTCTGTTCCAAAATCAATGCATGCCGTTGAACGAGTACGACAACTCTTTGCAAAAAGTCTTGGGTACGACCTATCTGGTGACATGGGTGACTATGCAATTGCAAGTCATTTTTTATCAGAATTACCGTCTGACCATGGACAATATTTGATATTTTTACATGCCACTACCAGATATGAAAAACATTGGACAGAAGACGCTTGGCGTCAATTAATACAATTGATAGCGCCAACCGGTTTAAAAATTAAATTACCTTGGGGAACGGCGAATGAAATGCAAAGCGCTCAACGCTTAGCACAAGGATTTAATCATGTCGAAGTGCTACCAAAATTGTCTCTTTCTCAAGTGGCGACTGAACTTGCTGGGGCTAAAGCTGTAGTTTCAGTCGATACAGGATTAAGTCATTTAACTGCGGCACTCGATCGCCCAAACATAACTTTATTTGGTCAAACCGATCCGAAATTAATAGGCGGTTATGGTAAAAATCAATTTAGTCTTGTCTCTCCAGATCAAAAAATGCAAACTATCTCAGCAACGAAGGTATATGAGCAATTAGCCCGTTTTTTGTAAAACAGGATAGAATTGAAATAACGTTATTGAAAAAGATTAAAGGAATCGAACTAATGAATAAATATTGTGAGCTCATTCGGGAAAAATATGCTCAAATCGGCAGTAATGAATTAGGCTATGTTGAAGATGCTTTAGGAGCCGTTATGTTGGTTTTAAATGAAGTTGCAGCTGATAAACAAGTACCTACTGAACTTAGAGAGAAAGCTGCTTATGCAGCAGCTAACTTATTAATGAGTGACTATGACATTAAATAGCCGTTGGTAAATTGATAATAAAACGTGTCGATTTATCATCTGATTCTACATAAATTGATCCCTTATGGGTTTCAATAATGGATTTAACAATGGCTAGCCCAATACCTGCGCCGGAACTGTCATTACGATGACGTGATTCATCGACACGATAGAATCGGTCAAAAAGATGTGGTAAATGTTTTTTATCAATTTTTTTGCCCGGATTAGAGATAATAATCTTAACCCGTTTTTCACTCATTTGACTTAACGTGATAGTTATGACCTCGTTATTCGGTGTATAACGAATCGCATTAGACAAAATATTACCAATTGCACGCCCTAACATCATTTTATCACCTTGTATGTGAGAACAGTGACCGTCGAGTTGGAAAGTAATATTTTTTTCATCGGTGAGAGGCTCAAAATAATCACACATCATCATAACCATGTTAGTAAGATCAATGTCAATCAAATTAGGCACAAGCTGGCGATTGTCTGCCTGCGCCAAAAATAACATATCAGAAATCATTTGTGACATTTTTTCATATTCTTCTAAATTAGAATATAAAATTTCACGGTACTCATTTGTCGTACGAGCGTTATTGAGTACAATTTGCGTTTGCGTGGTAAGATTAGTAATTGGTGTACGCATCTCATGTGCAATATCGGCAGTAAAATTATGCTGACGAGTAAAAACATCTTCCATACGATTAAGCATGTTATTAAATGCTCTGACCAAGCTTACATATTTAACCGGTACTGACGAGGTTGGAATACGATAATTTAAATTATTTAAACTAATTCTTTCAATCTTCTTGATTAAGCGATTGATTGGTTTTTGAGTATAGTAAATACTGATGAATGAACCGATTAATGCTAACACACAAGAAATAATAATTAGCAGACCTAATCCGTTTCTTAATCGATTAATAAATTCAAGTTGCACATCACGACGAACGGCAACAATCGTAGTGAAGCGTTTACCGTCTTCCCCAATCACCCTTGATGCCGCAATCCGATAAGATGATTTATCTATCGTCTCAATAGAAGTACTGTCATTTTCAATAATCCGTTCTAACTCTTGTGATTTTAGTGCTATCGCTAAGTTGGGGCCTCGAGTGCGATAGACTATTTTCCCCATATCATCAATGATATAAACAAATAAGTGATGATGCCCGGTGAGAATTAGCAATAAATTTTGGATAAATTCATCACGATTATCATTCGGAGAATAATAAGTTAGTTCTCTTTCTATAGAGGTAATAACCGAATTTAATTCGGTCACATTTTGTCTGATTGAAAATTTTTCAAAAGACCGCTCGATCAAATAACTGAAACAATAAAGTAGTCCACATGTTATCAGACAAACAATAATGGGTAACCGAACGGAAATTAATTTACTCTGTTTCATCTAATACATCTATTTTATAACCCATTCCACGCACAGTATGAATAAGTTTAGGTTCGAATCCTGCATCTATTTTGTTACGTAACCGTCTTATGGCTACATCAATCACATTAGTATCGCTATCAAAATTCATATCCCAAACTTGTGAAGCAATTAACGATCGCGGTAACACTTCACCCGGATAACGTAAGAAGTATTCAAGTAATAAAAACTCTTTATTGGTGAGATCGATACGTTTATCTGAACGCGTCACTGTTCGCTTTGGCAAATCCATGACTAAATCAGCAATACTTAATTGATAATTGTTTACTTGCGGCACATTTCGTCTTAATAACGATTTAACTCTCGCTAATAATTCAGCGAATGAAAAAGGCTTCACTAAATAATCGTCGGCACCTAAATTTAATCCTTTAACTTTATCTTCAACACTTCCCATTGCTGTCAGCAATATAATTTGGGTGTCTTTACCCGCTTCACGCAATGACTGAACAATTTTCCAACCAACAATATCCGGTAACATTACATCCAGGATAATTAAATCATAATCTTCTGTCATTGCCCGATGATAGCCATCTAAACCATTTTTGGTTAGGTCAACAATAAAGCCTGATTCAATTAATCCTTGACGAAGGTATTCACCTGTTTTCTGTTCATCTTCAACAACTAACAATTTCATTTTAAATATTTCCTTTGCCAAAGTATCAGGTTATCTAACTTACATAATACTGTTCCTATGATATATGAAAAGTTCAAAAACATTCATGATATTTCCATGACTATTTTGTAATCTACTTGTCATTAATCCGTTTGAATGTGTTTGTTATAGTATCCACACAATGATTCATGAGGCTAGACATTATTGTTTCATTGTTTTATTTCCTTTCA
>CALYPO010000032.1 GCA_945276085.1 uncultured Gilliamella sp. | reverse complement strand
GATTATCAACTTCTGTATCGCATTCCTTATCAATCATCTGCTGATGGTAATACTGTTGAAATGGATCAAGAAAGAACAGCTTTTATGGATAACAGTATCCATTATCAAAGTAATTTAACATTTTTAGGTGAACAATTTAAAAATGTAGTATCCGTATTACAGCAAGGATAACCATTATGAGCTTCTCTATTTTTTCTATCTCTGGTTCTGCATTAATGGCACAAACTCAACGAATGAATGTTAGTGCGAGTAATTTAGCAAATGCTGATAGTGTTACAAGTACTTCAGGTCAAGCTTATCGAGCTAAACAAGTTATTTTCCAAGTCGATGATAATAATTATCCCAATAGCGTAGCTGGAGTAAAAGTATCTGAGGTCATCGAAGACCCATCACCAATGAATTTAGTCTATGACCCTAAGCACCCTTTAGCTGATGAGAAAGGTTACATTCAAAAACCTAATGTAGATGTAGTGGCAGAGATGGTCAATACCATTTCAGCATCTCGTAGCTACCAAGCAAATGTGGAAGTCATTAATACCGTAAAAAGCTTAATGCTTAAAACACTTACCTTAGGGCAATAAAGGGGCTTAATTCATGGGTATTTCGAATGTACCAGTTTCAGAATCGTCAAATATGGCTAGTCCACAAGCAGTGAGGAAAGGTTCATCTGATGGTAATTCTAGTCAGGAATTACAAGATAACTTTTTAACATTACTTATTGCCCAAATGAAGAATCAAGATCCAACTAATCCAATGGATAATAGTCAGTTAACCTCGCAATTGGCGCAAATTAATACGCTAGCAGGCATTGAACGACTTAATACAACGTTAGGTATGGTTTCAGGCCAGATTGACGATAGTTTATCAGTCAACGCGAGCAATATGATTGGTAAAGGCGTTATGGTTCCTGGTAATAAAATATTAGTCGCAACTTCAGAAATAGATGGTTCAAAAAGTGATAAAGAGACCATTACTACGCCGTTTGGTTTTGAACTTATGCGTGATGCTGATTCGGTTGTTATCACCATAAAAGATGAAAATGGTAATGTTGTACGAGAAGTCGATCTTGGATCCATCCCTGCTGGTGTCAGCTCTTTTACTTGGGATGGAGAACTTAACGATGGAACTTTAGCTCCAGATGGTAGCTACACGTTTTCAGTTAATGCTACTTACGAGGGGCAAAAAGTCACATCAACACCATTAGCTTACTCTGTTGTTTACGGAGTAATTAATAGCAAAGTTAATAATAAAGTATTACTTGATTTAGGGATACTTGGTTCAATTAGTATTGACGAAGTGCGTCAAATTCTTTAAAGGGGAATAAGTTTATATGGGATTTTCTCAAGCAATCAGTGGTATGAATGCCGCTTCTAAACAATTAGATGTTATTGGTAATAATATTGCCAATTCTGCAACAGTTGGCTTTAAAAGTGCTAGTATTTCATTTGCTGATATCTATGCCGGTTCAAAAGTAGGGATGGGTGTTAAAGTTGCTGCTGTTATGCAAAATTTTAATGACGGCACAACAACTTCAACCAACAACAGTTTAGATGTAGCGATTTCAGGTAATGGATTTTTCAGATTAGTTGATAGTAGTGGACAAATCTACTATACCCGTAATGGTCAGTTTCAATTAGATGCTGAACGTAATATCGTATCTGCTGACGGTTTCAATTTGACTGGTTATCTTGCGACAGGTACTCCACCACAAATTCAACAAGGTTCAGCACCAGGTCCATTAAAAATTTCACAAGAAATGTTAAATGCATCAGCAACCAATAAAGCTGCTTTGCAAACAAATCTAAATTCAAATAGTAAAGTTCCTGAAAAACAACCCATTAATGCAACAGATGCTGACACATTCAATTATTCAACCACTATCACCACTTATGATTCATTAGGTAATCAACGTAATGTTCAGCTTTTTTATGTAAAAACAGCAGATAATCAATGGGATGTTCATTACCTTGATAGTAGCGATCCTAATGCAACTCTACAAGCATTAGGAAAAATGGAATTTGATTCATCAGGCAAATTAATCAGTGATCCAGAAATGACTATCAATATTAATGGCATAAATGGATCAGAAGATAATAGCTTTACATTGTCACTTGCAAACAGCACTCAACAAAATATGGGTAAAGAAGTCGGTAGCATAAAAACCCCTATCGTTGATGGCTACGCAGCAGGTGATTTAGTTGGCTATAGTATTAACAATGATGGCACTATTTATGGTGTTTATTCCAACCAACAAACCATGTTATTAGGTCAAATTGCCATGGCTGATTTTGCCAATGTTAATGGATTAGAGTCAGCAGGGAATAATAACTGGCGTTCAACACTAAATTCTGGTGGTGAAGTATTAGGCTCAGCCAATACTGGTACTTTTGGATCATTAGCCAGTGGTGCCGTTGAATCATCCAATGTCGATATGAGCCAAGAATTAGTTAATATGATTGTTGCTCAACGTAATTATCAATCTAATTCTCAAACCATTAAGACACAAGATCAAATTCTTAATACATTAGTTAATTTAAGATAATTTAAGGAATATTTATGGATCGCGTTATTTATACTGCCATGTCTGGCGCTAGCCAAACATTAAATCAACAATCCATAACCAGTCATAACTTAGCTAATGTATCAACAGCAGGCTTTCGTGCTCAATTAACGGCAATGAAAGCCGTTCCTATTGTGGGTAATAGTATGCCAACAAGGACCATGGTTGCAGCAACCAC
This sequence comes from uncultured Gilliamella sp., assembly GCA_945276085.1. Classification (GTDB taxonomy): domain Bacteria; phylum Pseudomonadota; class Gammaproteobacteria; order Enterobacterales; family Orbaceae; genus Gilliamella. The sequence goes on along the minus strand of CALYPO010000032.1, from coordinate 11,998 downwards.
GCCTACCTATGATTCAACAATGGGTGCATTTAATTACACTGGGCGAGATTTAGACGTTGCTTTATCAGAAGATGATTGGCTAGCTGTACAATTAGCTGATGGTAGTGAAGCATATACCCGTAATGGTGCCATTCAAATTGATGAAAATGGCACGCTTAATATCCAAGGTCATCCATTACTTGGTGATAATGGCGTATTAACAGTTCCTCAGCGTTCACAGGTTAGTATCAGTGCCGACGGAACTTTATCAGCGTTAGGTGCAGGTGATAAACGCACAACCATTGCTCAAGTTGGAAAAATAAAGAAAGTTCACCTTGAACCTAATGAGTTGGTACGTGGCGATGACGGTTTTTTTCATGCAACACCTGTTAACAATCGTGGTGCAGTATTACAAGATAATCCTAACGCAAAACTGATGTCTGGAGTATTAGAAGGCAGTAATGTTAATCCTGTTACTGCAATGGTGAATTTGATTAGCCATTCTCGTCAATTTGAAATGCAGATGAAGCAAATTACTACAGCTGATGAAAATGCACAAAGAGCCAATCAAATATTATCGTTAACATAATTAAAATAGGAAAAAGCAATGATTAAATCATTATGGATTGCAAAAACTGGGCTAACTGCACAACAAATGAATATGGATATAATTTCCAATAATTTAGCCAACGTTAGTACTGGTGGTTTTAAACGCCAACGTGCTGTTTTTGAAGATCTGTTATATCAAACTATTCGCCAACCTGGCGCTCAATCATCTGAACAAACAACACTACCTTCTGGATTACAAATTGGTACCGGTGTTAGGCCTGTAGCTACCGAACGAATCCATAGCCAAGGAAATTTAGAATTAACTGATAATAGCAGTGATATCGCTATTAATGGACAAGGTTTTTTCCAAGTTCTGATGCCTGATGGAACGCTAGCTTATACTCGAAGTGGTGCTTTTCAAGTTAACCAAAATGGTCAATTAGTTACGGCTGCTGGTTACGAAATTCAACCAACCATCAACATTCCATCAAATGCGATAAAAATGACCGTGGCACGGGATGGTATTGTTAGTGTGACTTTAGCCAATCAATCAACTCAAGTGCAAGTTGGTCAATTAACATTACATACTTTTATTAATGACACTGGATTAGAAAGTGTTGGTGAAAATCTCTATTTAGAAACCGAAAGCTCTGGTGCTCCAACTGAAAATACACCGGGATTAAATGGTGCTGGATTGCTGTATCAAGGTTATATCGAAACCTCTAACGTAAATGTTGCAGAAGAGTTAGTTAACATGATTCAAGTACAACGTGCTTACGAAATTAACAGTAAAGCAATATCAGCGTCTGACCAAATGTTGCAACGTTTAAATCAGTTATAAAACTATGATAATGAGATATCTTTATATTTTAGTAATGATGTTATTAGTTGGTTGTAGCCAATTACCTAAAAAAGCATTAGTTGAAGGGCAAACCAGTATTGTTCCTCAAATGCCAGAAATTGTTAATTCAAGTGGCTCAATATATCAAGCATCACAACCAAGTAGTTTTGGCTATCAACCAATGTTTGAAGATCGTAGACCTCGCAATATTGGTGATGTATTAACTATTGTATTACAAGAAAATGTGAGTGCGAGCAAAAGTTCATCTATTAATGCTGGCCGTAATGGTGGGGTAAATTTAGGTGTAAAAACTGTTCCTCACTTTTTAGATGGATTAGTTGGTCGAGGCAAAGTAGATACTGATATCTCAGGCAGTAACGATTTTAAAGGTTCTGGTGGCGCTAATGCAAAAAATACATTTAGTGGAACCATCACCGTCACCGTTCAAGATGTCATGATTAATGGCAATTTAAAAGTAATTGGTGAAAAACAAATTGCAATAAATCAGGGAACAGAATTTATTCGATTTTCAGGCGTTGTTAACCCAAGGACAATAAGTGGTAACAATACCGTTATTTCAACTCAAGTTGCCGATGCTCGCATTGAATATGTAGGTAATGGCTACATTGATGAAGCTCAAACTATGGGTTGGTTACAACGCCTGTTTTTTAATCTTTCACCATTTTAATGAATCTGATTATGCTTAATATATTACGAACTTTTATTATTTTAATAATGATAGTGGGCACACCCTATAGTTATGCCGAACGAATAAGGGATTTAGTAACTATTCAAGGCGTGCGTGAAAACGCCTTAGTAGGCTATGGAATTGTTGTTGGGCTAGATGGTACTGGAGACCAAACTTCACAAACACCATTTACCATTCAAAGTATAACCAACATGCTTTCGCAATTAGGTATTACCGTACCATCTGGTAGTAACATGCAATTAAAGAATGTTGCTGCGGTAATGGTTACTGCTAAATTACCATCTTATGCACGAGTTGGGCAACAAATTGATGTTGTTGTCTCTTCATTAGGTAATGCCAAAAGCCTTCGCGGTGGCACATTGATTATGACGCCATTGAAAGGTGCCGACAATCAAGTTTATGCCATTGCTCAAGGTAATCTTTTTGTTGGTGGTATGGGCGCAAGCAGCAAAGGCAGTAGTGTAACAGTTAATCAAATGGCTGGTGCAACTATCCCGAGTGGAGCGACAATTGAGAGGGAATTAACAACCCGCTTAGATGAAAAAAGTTCCATTCACTTACACCTTAACCATTTTGACTTTACCATGGCATCAAAAATCGCTGAAGCAATTAACAAGGTACAAAAAAATATCGCAGTTGCTTTAGATGGTATGACGGTTAAATTGAACATGCCACAAGATAGCCAGGCAAGAGTTAAATTATTATCGAAGATTCAAAACCTACAAATTAGTGCTTCACCAATTTCAGCAAAAGTAGTCATTAATACGCGCACTGGCGTGGTGGTGATGAATCAAAAAGTTCAATTAGACAATTGTGCCGTTGCTCATGGTAATTTGTCTGTGGTGGTCAATAACAAATTAAAAGTTAGTCAGCCTAATACTCCGTTAGCCGGAGGACAAACCGTAGTTGTTCCTGATGATGAGGTCAGCATCGAACAAGATGGCGGAGCATTACATAATTTAGCTTCTGGCGCTGATTTAAACCGAGTAATTAGCTCACTTAATTTATTAGGCGCAAATCCAACAGAATTAATGTCGATACTTGAGGCATTAAAAACCGCAGGTTGTTTGCACGCTGCATTAGAAACGATTTAAAGCATAATTATTATGAAAAACCTAGTTAATCAGTCTATTAATCGCTTTGCTTATGATTTTTCGAGCATTGGCCAATTAAGGCGTAACGCTGTTAGTGGATCAAGTGAAAGTGTCAAGCAAGTTGCCGATCAGTTTGAAACACTATTCGTCAATATGATGATGCAATCTATGCGAAAAGCCGTTCCTAATGGTGGATTATTTAATCAATCTGCAATGCAGTTATTTACTTCAATGTTTGATCAGCAAATTGCTCAACAGGCTGCCGGTAAAGGATTAGGTCTTGCCAATATTATTGCCAAACAATTAAATAATCAGCCAAATAGATCTATTACCCCACAATCTCAGGCTAATAATATAGAATTAGCACAATCTTTATTTAGTGATTCAAATTCATCGCCTGCGGCATTAGGTCAAATGCTTTACCAGCAAACGAATAAATTAACGAATACTAACGTCAAACCATTACCGCCAGCAGTTAATGATTCTGATAAAGACCATATCACGCAATTTATAGTTGAGTGGTTTGAACCCGCTAAAAAGGCATCCAAAATGTCAGGTATTCCTTATGAGGTTATCATTGCACAAGCGGCCTTAGAAACAGGTTGGGGTAAAAAGCAGATAAAAACAGCCGACAATCAACCAAGTCATAACTATTTTGGCATAAAAGCGACATCATCATGGAAAGGCAATTCAACTCGGTTAACAACACGAGAATTTTTAAATAACAATATGGTTAAGATTCAAGATGAATTTAGAGTTTATAAAAGTAAACAACATGCATTAACAGATTATCTTGATTTACTTACCAAAAGCCCACGTTATCGTGCCGTTGTTAACGCACCTGATGCAAGAACCGCAGCCAAAGCACTGCAAGATGCACACTATGCAACCGATCCTAACTATAGCGAAAAGTTAATTCAAATTATTAGTCGAATTGAAGAAATTGCTAGAAATACACCGCAAAAATCAATATCAGGTTTTAGACAAATTGCCTTTAAATAATAACTAAATAAATTAACTAAATTTTAATGAAGTTAATAAATAGGAGGCATAAGCCTCCTGTTTATTAACGATTTAAATAAGTGATGACAGAAAGTTATTTCATTTGAAATAAGGACATATTTTGCATATTCATAAAAGTATATTGAGCTGCTTGTAAATTCGCCTGTAACATCACATAATCTGCAATGGCTTCATACCAATCAACATCTTCAATTTGGCTAATTTGTGTTTGAAAATCAATGTCCAAGGTTTTACCTAGTGCAGTTAATCGTTCAACTTCCGCCAACACATTACCACCTGCAGCCCTAACTGTTGAGATATTTTCAAACGAATTATCAACGCCTTGACTAGCTTTCGATAAACCTTCTCTGAATTGCGTAATCGCATCAGGGTCATTATCATCTAAACCGATTTGCAGTACTTCTAATGCATAGTCAATGCTAGCAAAAACATCACTTTCCACAGAACTATTGGCGCCTGACATAAAAATCTGATCACCAGTAAAACTTAATGACACTTCACGCGTATCATCAATAAAAATATTAATCGTTGTAGAACCACCGACATAATTAACTTTACCAGATTCATCCACAACAAAAGGAGGTGTATCATTTTTATTTCCAGCAAAGATATAATTGCCATTAGTGTCTTTAGCATTAGCTAACGAAATTAATTGATCTTTTAGTCCTTGTAATTTATTGGCTAAGTCACGTCTATTTTCATCGTTTAACGTCTCATTACCCGCATAAACTAGTGTCTCTTGAATTGATTGGATAACAGTATTAGCTTCTTTTAGTACTGTATCTTGGCGACTTAACGAGTTATTAACACTTTCACGAGCTGATTGATACTGAGTATTTCTTGATTGAGCCTGTTTTAAAATTAATGCTTGCGATGACCCCATAGGATCATCAGAAGGTGATAAGATTTTTTTACCGGTTGCTAAATGCAATCCTGATTTTTGCCATTTACTGTTGGTATTTAAAATACTCGTTAAATTTTTTTGATACATTGCATTAGTACTAACACGCATATTTAAACCCTTCTATTATTTAGCTAAACCTAAAATGGTATCGAATATTGTGGTTGCCGCATCAATAATCTTTGCATTAGCTTGGTAATACTGCATATAAACCTGCATAGAGATATATTCTTCTTCAATATTAACGCCTGATATTGATTGATTTTGCTCATAAATTTCTTGAGTAATATTATGACTAGATTGCGCTGAAATTTTAGCTGTCTGTGTTTCACTTCCCACATAACTAACTAAGGCGTTATAAGCACTATTTAACGTTTTAGTGCCATTAATTAATTTTTCATTTTGGATATCAAGCAATTTAGCTACATTACGATTATCGCCATTACCATTTTCATCATCATTAATACCTGTTGCTAGTTTGTTGACATCCTTAACTAGTAGCTGGAGTGATGATGCTACATCTGCAACAGGTTTAAGTAAGATACTATCACCCGCTACTGGATCACCATTTATTTCAATAGATAACCCATCAAACAACAACTTACCATCTTCAACTTGAGGGGTAATTTGCTTGTTATCAGATAATCTGGTTACGACCCAATCGTTACCATTAAACTCAATTTTATAATCAGATGCTTTGACGTCTGTCACTGAGTTATAGTTAATTTTAGCAGTGGCATTACCTTGATTTTGGGCGTTAGCAATACTAGTTGGGCTATGATAATCAAATAATTTCTGACCTGGATCGCCATTAATATCAACCCCTGACATATGTACTTCATTAAATCGTTCTGCTAGATTTAACGCAATCAAACCTAATTGATTGCGAGCTTCTAGGAGTGGTCCATCACGAAAAGCTAATAATCCATTTAATCGGCCTGATGCGATATTTTGACTTGATAGTTCTTGAGTCGCACCAGAATTATGAGTGTAAATAATTGTATTTAAAGCAGGATCATCTTTAGACGGCTGTACAGATAACTGAGTTGCCGATGACCCTTGCACTAAACTTAAACCATTAGGTAGTGAAATATTGTATTGTCCATTTTGCTCAGTAACAGTGATGCCTATCATCTCGCTTAATTCATTAACCAGTTGATCGCGTTCATCAAGCAATGCATTCGGCTCATGACCACCACTTACTGCCTGTAATCTTGCTATTTTTTGGTTAAGATCAGCAATTTGTTGGGTATAAGAGTTAATGGTATCAACATTATTAACAATTTCAGTATTGATATTGGCAATCTGATTTTTTAAATTCAATTCCGTTTTATTAAACTGACTGACTAACGAGCTAAGATCATTTATTACTGTTTGTTTGGAAGCGGCATCACCCGCATTTGAAGAAAGTTTATTTAAACTTGCAAACAGACTATTTAGTTGCGAGGAAATACTATTATCATTCTCCGCTAATAAATTATCGACTTTTGACAATTCATTGTAATAAGCCTTTATAGAGCCATTTTGTGATTGAGATTGACGTAATTGGCCAACCACAAAACTATTATATGCCCGATTAACTGATGATACAGATACACCGTTACCAACAAAACCATAATTATATTTAGTGCCATTTGCTTGTTGCAAAATTTGTTGTTGACGATTGTAACCAACGGTATGCGCATTACTGATATTATTGCTTATAACATTAAGCATATTTTGCGCAGCATTTAATCCACTAATACCGGTATTCATCAATGAATTTGACATAAAAGCTCCTAAATATATTTAGTCAATAATCAAATTATTAACTTAAAGGGTTATTCTTATATCGGATAAAAAAGATAAAACTTTAGTTATTTTTAGAAAATAATTGAAATTTAATTTTTTAACACGCTTAACCTAAGTAATTCCAATGCTATTGTTCAGATTTAGTTGCTTGTTTTAAAAAATCTATTCCCGTCATTGTATTTTCATCTTCAATATATTTTTGAGCTGACTTATTCAAAATTAAAATACTAATACGACGATTAGCATCTTTACTATAATTAGGATTGTTTAAACCAACCGTATCAGCTAAACCAATAATTCGAATAATTTTGCTTGAATCTAATCCAGCAGCGATAAGTTCTCGTCTTGATGAATTTGCTCTATCAGCAGATAATTCCCAGTTACTATAACCTCTATCACCTGTTATATACTGACGCTCATCAGTATGCCCAGATAAGGTCATCTTATTGGGTAAATCGTTTATTATTGGTGCTAGAGCGTGAAGAATTTCTTGCATATTAGGATGAATAACTGCACTACCAACATCAAACATTGGTTTATCATCAGTTGCTAAAATCTGAATTCTTAACCCCATTTCAGTTAGTTCAACAATAAGATTAGCCGCTAATTTTTGCAGTCGAGGATCAAGTTCAAACGCCTCATAAATTTTACGAGCAGTTTCGATCAATTGATTTCTTTCAACTACATTGGGATCTATTGGTTGTTCATTTATTATGCTCTGTTGCTCTTCGCCCAAACTTTTACTGACATCATCGCCACCACCAGGAATAGGGCTTTCGCTATCGCTAATATTTTTACCACCATTTTGACCTAGTATTAATGGCGTTCTGAAATATTCGGCAATTCCTTGTAATTCTTGCGGGCTGGATTTGGCTATCAACCACATGACTAAAAAAAGTGCCATCATAGCAGTCATGAAATCTGCATAAGCAATCTTCCACGAACCACCATGATGGCCACCGCCATGCCCTGACTTTTTTTTAGAAATAATTATTCTTACTGGCTTATCTTTCATTATTCATTATTTTCTGTTGGGTTAGCATTTTTATCTTTCACTTCTTGAATATATTTTTCTAATTCAAAGAAAGATGGTCGCTCATGCGAAAAAATAGTTTTTCGACCAAACTCAATACAAATCTGTGGAGCATAATCATGCATACTGGCAATAAGAATAACTTTAGTACATTCTAAAATTTTTACTGTATCAGCATTCTTCTGTCTTAATAAAGCAGCTAGTGGCGAAACAAACCCATAAGCCAGTAAAATTCCTAAAAAGGTTCCAACCATAGCATGTGCAATAAGTTCACCCAACTCGCTAGCAGGCCTATCTGCTTGTGCTAATGTGTTAATCACTCCCATAACCGCAGCCACAATCCCAAAAGCAGGTAACCCATCGCCCACACTAGAAATCGCATCTGCAGGTTTTTCTAACTCATGGGTATACGTCTCAATTTCTTCATTCATTAATGCTTCAATTTCATAAACTTCCATATTTCCGCTAATCATTAAACGTAAATAATCAGTGATAAAATCGCATATTTGTGGATTGGCAAGAATAAGTGGATACTTTTTAAATAACTCACTCTCTTTTGGATTATCAATATCTTCTTCTATAGATAATCCTCCATTTTGGCGTATCTTAGTTAAAATGGTGTACATTAAATTAATTAATGTTAAATAAAGAGTTTTATTATATTTTGATGTTTTAAATAAACTACCTAACGATTTAAGTGTAGCAATTATTGCTTTCTTTTCATTACTTACAATGAAAGCACCAATAGCTGTACCACCAATTATCAGAAACTCTAATGGTTGAAAAAGTACTGCCAAATACCCTCCACTTAGCACATAACCAACTAAAGCAGAAGCGATAACAACAATATATCCTATAATTATTAGCATTGGCTTTCCTTTATCTCTATAAAATGTAACTAAACTTTTTTAATTAATTGCTTATCTAAACCGTTACCTGATTTGCGGTGACTAAGTTGAATGCACTAGGTATTGATAAAACTTGTAAGCATTTTGCTTGGCTTTCTTTATGCGTTTTATTATTTTTTTCGGCCCTTGATGGCGGTTGGCATAAACTGCAAACAAAACTATTATGTGGCTGGTAAGCGTGTGTAATAAATCGCCCTTTACACTCTTTGCAACACGATTGCTGCATAACATTACTTTCAACAAATTTAACTAAAATCCATGCACGAGTTAAGCCTAAAACCGGCTCTTCATCGTGATGAAGGGAACATTGCTCTAAATAAAGTTGATAAGCTTTAACAATTGCATGAACTCCAGATTTAGTACCATGCTTGACTAAAAATCGGTAAGCATTATAAAACATGCTTGAATGAATATTAGGCTCCCAAGTCATAAACCACGTGGTAGAAAAAGGAAGTAAACCTTTAGGTGGTGGGCATCCTTGGATTTCTTTATATAATTTAATCAGCTTTCCACGGCTTAAATTGGTTTCACTTTCCAACATTTGAATTCTAGCGCCGAGTGTAATTAATCGAATAGCTAATTGGACTTCTTTATATTTTTGGATAATGCTTTTGCTACTCATTTTTATCATTTACCTACTTATTAATAGAATCTAAAAGTAAGCTTGATAGAAGGATCCCTGTATGCATCTGCTTTATATCACTAACGCGAGACTCTTCAGTTAATTTTTCCATCATTGCTGAATTTTTAAATCGAAATTGAAACGTTAATTGATTGGTTTCAGATAAAACCAACATTTGAGAAGCACTTAAATTACTCAAAATATCAGCGGTTTTTTCATCAATTCCTAATCGATACATTGCCATCACTTTATCTTTCTCTATCATCCTTTGGCTTAATAAAAGCGTTGAAAGATTTAAATGATGTATACATTTCAAAATATCGTCTTCTTGTATATTTCCCAATTTACTCACCAAAATTTATATTTTTCTCGCATAAAAAAATGCGAAATCAGTAAAAAATATCTTAATTCGTTTTTTTTCACTTAAAGTTACATTTTTAAAAGCAAAAGGTCAATAAAAAAATCATTTCGATTTATTTTCAATTTATTTTTTCATGTTTTACTGTTTTATTCTGTTTTTTATATATTAATTTTACTTTGTATTCGTTTTATTGCTTGGCTATGTAATTGACTTACGCGAGATTCGCTAATATCTAACACTTTTCCAATCTCTTTTAAATTCAACTCTTCTTGATAATAGAGCGCTAAAACCATTTTTTCTTTTTCAGGTAAGTTATCAATTTGTTGAACAATAATATTGCGAATTTCATCATTAATAATAAAAGCAAAAGGATTGTTATCGGAATCAGGCTCAATCAGCGCATCCAAATTATCGCCGAGTTTTTTTTGTATCTCATCGTAAGAACAGATTTGGCTATAATTTGAATCTAATAACACCTTGCGATATTCAGTAAGAGACAATTGCAGATGTGCAGCTATCTGGTGATCATTAGGTGGGACACCTAAAATTTGTTCCAATTCATTAATGGCGTTAGTGACATCTTTAATTTTTTTTCGGGTTTGCCTTGGTAGCCAGTCACGACTACGCAACTCATCTAACATTGCTCCCTTTATTCTAGGAATAGCAAATGTAGTAAAAGTATAACCTTGTGCAGCATCATAACGTTTTATGCATTCTAATAAACCGATATAACCAACTTGTAACAAGTCATCAAGCTCAATCGTCGTTGGTAAACGAACAGCTAATTTCAACGCTTCATTACGAACTAAATAGATATATTGTTGCCAATCGATTTGATTCACTACACCCTGAGAGTTATACAGGTTATCACTCATTTCCTAAACCATTGTAAAAAATGCTAAGGAATATTATGACGATAATTGACTGAGTTAATGGCAAGAATAAAGTATTAAAAAATAGGTAATTAACATTATTAGCAATAATGGTATTAAAAAATACCATTATTACTATAGTATAAAAATTAAAGTAAAATTTTAGAGATATACTTTATTGTAATAAAGACAGTACAGATTGAGGTACTTGGTTAGCTTGTGCTAATACTGAAGTACCTGCTTGTTGTAAAATTTGACCACGAGTCATATTAGATACTTCTTCAGCATAATCTGCATCTTCAATACGGCTACGCGCAGAGCTTAAGTTATTTACTGTATTGTTGATGTTAGTTACAGTTGACTCAAAACGATTTTGTACCGCACCAAGCTCACCACGTAATTCATCAATTTTTGATAATGCAGCATCAAGTGTTTTTAAAGGATCTGCTGTTGGGCTTGAAGAAACATTAAATGAAGCTAAACCGAGTTCAGTACTGTCAATTTTTTTCAAATTGATTTCAATAGTTTCGCCATCATTTGCACCCACTTGTATTTTAAGTGTTTTATCAGCAGATAATACTTTAGTACCATTGAAATCAGTTTGTTTAGATACACGGTCTATCTCTTCTAAACGTTGATCAATTTCGTTTTGAATTGATTCTAAATCGCTTTGAGAGTTTGTACCATTTGCCGCTTGAACAGTCAATTCACGAATACGTTGAACGTTGTTATTAATTTCGTTTAATGCACCTTCAGTTGTTTGAGCTAAAGAGATACCGTCATTTGCATTACGTGCAGCTTGAGTTAAACCACGAATATTTGAAGAAAAACGATTAGCGATTGCTTGACCTGCTGCATCATCTTTAGCGCTGTTGATACGCATACCTGATGATAGACGCTCAATTGCAGTTCCAAGAACACTTTGAGAATTATTCAGATTGTTTCTTGCCATTAAAGACATAGTATTGGTATTAATTACCTGTGCCATTTTTATCTCCTTTAATATGATTAGTTAGATCAACGAGATATTGAAAATATTATTCAATACTTTTGCTGATGATTTAGTTATCGGTATTAAAAAAAGAAACTTTAATATTTTTTTAATTTTTATTTTATGTCGTCGAATAAAACCGAATAACTAATTAAGTTTGATAAAACGATCAGAGGTCCTAATACATTTTTATATGTAGAATAATCGGAAAAAACCAGTTGATAACCTTATTTAATAAAAGCCGCGGCAAAAATGCCTAAACTCCTATCTATTTAAATAATTGCAATATATTTACTAATAATAGAAATTATATTAGAAAGATCA
>CALYPO010000031.1 GCA_945276085.1 uncultured Gilliamella sp. | reverse complement strand
CGCCTGTAACAAAAATATAATTCGTGACCATTAATACCAGACCATTATTAATTTATAAGAACAATATTGCGTCGTTTTCAAACGATAAAAGCAACACAATATACGATAAATCAGACGGGAAAATAGTATAACAGAATCTGACCTTGCTCACAATTGAATAATTATCTTTAACAGATGTTTTAATTAAGCTGATTAGATAGATTTAATGCTACTCAATCTAATCAACTTTAATTTGAAAACAGAATTATCTTCGACAATCAATCTAAACTGTAAGATTAGCATAAAAGTTATTAATCTTACTTTTTCGAACTCGATTTTGTATCCGTTTCCAAATGAAAATTAAACCATTAAAAATCGTACTTAATGCAAAAAAAGCAAATAAAGAGATACTTAAAATAATGGGTAACCACCTGTCTTGTTCATTAATTTGATATCTAATGTCAGGATTAATCGTAAATCCTGAGATAGAATTATCATCTCGATAATAAATATCTGAGACTAATCCAGAAAAATTGACTCGCCCCGATTGGCTATTCAAACTATTTTGAAAAGTTGAATTCGAAACCCGATTAGATTCTAAATCCTCTTGGTCTTTGCTATCTGTTTCGTTAAAAAACTTATTTTTCAGCGTAATGAAGAAAGAAACATTATCGGTTTGATTATGGATTTCTACTTTTCCGCACTTACTATTCACCTTTTTGTTATATTTATCACAAAGTGCCCCTTCCGTGGTAACATTTACCCAATCGCCCTCTTTTAGATTGTTGGTTAATAATTGTGAACTATCATCAAAATTCCAACTTTTCAGATCATGATTAGCAAAGTGATACATATAAAAGATATTATCTTTAACATTGGATTTTGCATAAACAATAAATGTCAAAATAATACCTACAAGAAAAAGCCATAAATTACGTCCCGCAAACTTTGGTGGTCCAAAATTTTCAATCTCTTTCGAAACTGACAATGTATAACCATAACGAATTATTTTTTTATCCTCAAAAGTAACATCAAGCTCAACATTAGTTAATGTATGTTCGGGAATATATGCTTGCCAATTATCAGGATAATTTAAAATAGAATTATGACCAACAGTAATTTGTTTCGTTTTAGCGTTTTTATTTTTAACTTTTCCTCTTATTCGATTAACAAATTGAATTTTTACTTTAGACTTTGGTTTACGACAATAAAAATAGATAACTGCTAGTAAATTTATGCCAAATAAAAACAGATCAAATAGTTCATTACTTTGCCAAAAATCTAAAAAATAATTAATTGTTAAAAAGCAAAAAAATACCGCAACTATCCCTTTATTATTTTTATTCCGATACGCTGATTCTAACGGTGTTTCTTGCCGTGTCATTAAAATTTCATAACCAAATTTTTGTTGATTTTCAATGCGATTGTTTATAGTCTCATTGTCATGATTATGATTATAATTTTCTGGATGTTGAACATCAAACAATTCACTTGCCCAATACTCCATATCATCTTTTTCTAATTTTTTTTCATTGATGATATTTTGATGCGCTGCATAACGAATATCGTGATCATTTAACCTAATCACAATGGCATAATCTTCAGTGAAAACTACTTCAGCCACATTATCATCTAAGATAAAACGATCCATATCATAGGGGATAATGACATCAATATTATTAATTTTATAAAAAAGTGTTTCGCCAACATAGTGATTGATATTTTGTTTGACTAATTTGCCAGATATTGATATTACATCTGAATTTATTAATGACGATTCTTTTACCTCTGAAGATAAATGTTTTGTTGTTTTTAGATAAGGTGTTATAAGACGTTCTTCTAGTGTGGACAATTGCCTAATAGGCCTAAGATCAACAATATAGTTTTTTTCAATTAACTTTTTCTTTTTTTTGTTACTTTTAAAGTTTTTTCTAATCGACGAAACGATCAAAACCAAAATGTGAATGACTAATATTAAACCAAATATATTCATTTTGTGACTTATTCCTTATGAAACATTATTATAGTTATATTTAACTGATAAAATTGGTCAATCTGATTCTTTTATTTAGTGATTTGCTGTTTTTTCACTACGCGATAATCCAATAATTCCCGATCGAACCATTTCGACAATATGACAAGTTTCACGTATCGACGCTAAGAAAGAATCTAGTTTTTCACTTGTACCCGATAATTGAACAATGTAATGCGTTGCGGTAACATCGACAATCGAGCCTCTAAAAATATCGGCACAACGTTTAACTTCATCTCGTGCATCAGACCCTTTAGCAGCCACTTTCACTAACATAATTTCTCGTTCAACATGAGGCCCTTCGGTTAAATCATGTACACGGTAAACATTGACAAGTTTATGAAGCTGCTTTTGAATCTGCTCTAGCACATGTTCATCACCTGTTGTTTGAATGGTCATTCTGTGCATGGTCGGATCTTCTGTCGGTGCTGTCGTAATGGTTTCAATATTAAAACCACGTTGTGAGAACAGACCAATAATTCGAGATAAAGCCCCGGGTTCATTTTCTGTTAAAATTGATAAAATATATCGCATTAGGTTCTCTCCGTTTTACTCAGCCACATTTCGTTCATTGCTCCACCACGTATTTGCATTGGGTAGACATGTTCAGTTGCATCGGTCATGACATCAATAAAGACTAATCGATCTTTAATTGACAAGGCTTTTTTAAGTTTTGTTTCCAGATCTTCACGCTTGGTAATGACCATACCAACATGACCATAAGCTTCCGCTATTTTTGCAAAATCAGGCAATGATTCCATATACGAACAAGAATGTCGCCCAGCATAAATCATATCTTGCCACTGTTTAACCATGCCTAAAAAACGGTTATTTAGATTTAAAACAATAACCGGTAAACCATATTGTAAAGCGGTAGAAAGTTCTTGAATATTCATTTGAATACTACCATCACCGGTTACACACACGACACATTGATCTGGAAAAGCAAGTTTCACCCCAAGCGCAGCCGGAAGACCAAACCCCATGGTACCTAGACCACCAGAAGTAATAAAATGACGAGGTTTATCAAATGGATAATACAAAGCAGTAAACATTTGATGTTGACCTACATCAGTAGTGACAAATGCATTACCTTGAGTCAATTTATATAAAACTTCGATTGCTTCTTGTGGTTTGATGCTTTCACCTTCATGACTATAAGCTAAACAGTGACGTGAACGCCAATGATCAATTTGTTTCCACCAATCCACTAATGCATCAAGATCACGATCAGCTTGCAATTCATTAAGTTCGGATAACATCGTTTCAACCACTACTTTAGCATCACCCACAACAGGAATAGTGGCAGAAATTGTTTTTGAAATTGATGTTGGATCAATATCAATATGTATTATTTTTGCTTTCGGACAATATTTTTCAACATTATTGGTTGTTCTATCATCAAATCTGGCACCAACAGCAAATATTACATCGGCATTATGCATCGCCATATTGGCTTCATACACCCCATGCATTCCAATCATGCCTAAATAGTGTTTATCTGTACCAGGAAAAGCACTTATCCCCATTAATGTTGACGCAACAGGGAGATTCAATTTTTCGGCTAAACGTTTAATAGCATCACTTGCACCGGCGCTAATTACTCCGCCACCAATAAATAAAACGGGTTTTTTAGCTGCCAATAATGTCGTTAATGCTTTTTTAATTTGTCCTTTATGTCCTTGAATAGTTGGATTATATGAACGCATTGAGACAGATTTAGGATAATGGTAATTATATTTATTTGCAGGATTAACAATATCTTTTGGCAGATCAATCACAACCGGGCCAGGTCTACCTGTTGACGCAATATAGAAAGCTTTCTTAATAATTTCAGGAATGTCTTTACTGTCTTTTATTAGAAAACTATGTTTGACTATCGGGCGTGATATACCGACCATGTCGCACTCTTGGAAGGCATCATTGCCAATCAAGTTACTTGCTACCTGACCCGAAATAACAACCAATGGCACAGAATCCATGTAGGCAGTCGCAATACCAGTAATGGTATTGGTCGCTCCAGGCCCTGATGTTACGAGTACAACACCAACATCACCTGTAGCCCTAGCATAACCATCAGCCATATGTACAGCGGCTTGTTCATGACGAACTAATATATGCTCTATGCCACCTAAAGTATGAATTGCATCGTAGATATCAAGAACACTACCACCGGGATAACCAAATATCTGTTTTACTCCTTGATCAATCAAAGATTGAATGACCATTTCTGCGCCTGACAGTTTTGCCATCGTTGTTGCCTCCAATATTACAAATTAGTCATTTATTTTGCATTAACTACTACATTAAATCAATAAACTGTATAAGGTTATTAATTTTCTTTATACGATAACAGCGTTAACAAATGCTAATAAAAGTCAATATAAAACATATTGTTAAAAAATTTAACGCAAAATATAATTTTTGTGTTTTATTGTTATTTTTATGTTTTTTCTATACACTTTGGAAAAGTCTATTTAAGTCTTATCTAAACCCGACATATTATTCCTAAAAGGTATTATCATGAGCAATTATTCTTTGGAACCTATCTCGCTTACTGATTGGCAATTAGTAAAAGTGACAGGAGAAGACAATCTTAAATATTTACAAGGTCAAGTGACTATTGATATGAAAAATCTTTCCGAGCACTCAGCATTGTTTGCTGCTCATTGTGATGCTAAAGGGAGAATGTGGAGTAATCTATTATTATTTATGCGCGGTGCTGAGATATATTATTTATTGCGTAAAAGTGTTGCAGAAAAGCAAATTACCGAACTAAAAAAATATGCTATTTTTTCCAAAGTGACGATTGAAAAGGAACAAGATTTAAATATGTATGGGATTATGGCTGATGCATTACCAGCGCAAATACTATCAAAATTCAATGATGATAATTGTGTTAATGATAATGACACTACTTATATTAAATTAATGTTACCTCAACCCCGAATCATTGTCATTACACCACAGCCTATTGAAAGTCATTTACAACCAAGCAATAAATGGTTACAACTTGATTTAGAAGCAGGCTATGCCATTATTGATAGTGAAAATACAGAAAGTTTATTACCACAAGCGTGTAATTTACAACTCTATAATGCCATTAGTTTTGATAAAGGTTGTTATTGCGGACAAGAAATGGTTGCTAGAGCGCAATTTCGTGGCACAAATAAACGTGGACTTTATCTATTATCTGGCAAAAGTGATGTACTACCTATCATTGGTGATACGATAGAATATCAAATAGAAGGAAATTGGCGAGAAGGGGGGAAAGTGTTAGCAGCACTAAAACTTAATCAAAATCATGATGTGTATGTACAAGTAGTACTACCTAATGGTATAGATATCAATACTGACTTTAGAATTAAAGGACAATCAACAAGCAAGCTAAATTTTCATTGATTAATTAGTTGCTATTAATCATTCCAATTAAAAACGATATCGATTTTTCAATTTATATTCATTAAAATTAAACAATTTGAATTGATAAGAATAGCTAGAATATAGATAAATATATTCTAGCTATCAATGAAATCTTTAATTATCCCTTACCTAACTCTTGATAAACAATTTGCACAAAATAGTTTACACCCGTTGTTAATAGCTCATCATTAAAATTATAAGCAGGATTATGCAAATTTGCTCCTTGCCCTGCACCTAACCAAACATAAGCACCAGGAACCTTTTGTAACATAAAGGCAAAATCTTCAGATCCCATTGAAGGAGGAGGATCAATCGTTACATTATCATCGCCCACCACTTTTCTTGCAGCGCTAATGGCTATATCCGCCTGCTTAGCATAGTTTACGGTAGCAGGATAACGGCGCTGATAATTGACTTCCGCTTTGGCGTCAAAAGTTGATGCGATACCCTGTGCTATCTGTTTGATTCTTGATTCAGCCATGTCCTGAACATCGGAACTAAATGCTCTAACCGTTCCTCGAATTACAGCTTGTTGAGGTAATACATTCCAAGTATCACCACTATGAATTTGTGTTACGCTGACAACTAAGGAGCTAAGAGGATCGGCATTACGGCTCACAATACTTTGTAATCCATTGACGATTTGTGTTGCAGTTAAAATTGTATCTTTACCCAGATGCGGTGCCGCTGCATGTGAGCCAACACCTGTCACATTAATTTCAAAGATATCATAAGATGCCATTATTGCACCGTGATTAATATAGAAATGATTTAATGCCATATTGGGCTGATTGTGAATTCCATATACTGCTTCAATAGGCAATTTATCAAATAGCCCATTTTCCGCCATTACACGGCCACCCCCTTCGTTTTCTTCGGCTGGTTGGAAGATGACAACTACCGTTCCACTAAAATCACGATGCTGGCTCAAATATTTTGCCGTTCCCAATAACGTTGCTGTATGACCATCATGACCACAAGCGTGCATTTTTCCGTGTATTGTTGAACAATAATCAATATTATTCTCTTCGGTAATATCCAAGGCATCAATGTCAGCTCGTAAAGCAATCATCCGCCCTTCTTTATTACCTTTTATGATGCCAACAACCCCTGTGGGTGCAAAGTCAGTGTATAATTCTGATATACCAAATGATTTCAACTTTTCAATGATAAATTGAGTGGTATTAGTTTCTTCAAATGCAGTTTCGGGATGAGAGTGAATATAGTGACGCCATGAGATCATCTCATTTTTTAGTTGTGTAATTGAGTCCATTAATTATTCCTTTCTGACTAATTGATTTACCAGTTATACCTCGAATTAATAGCCACTATAATACGATATCATTCTTAATAAAAATAACTAATTTTACTATGATTATTAATTTTAGTTATAAGTTTCACATTTAAAACTAGTTAAACGCCTCTATTTTCAATCAAACATTAAAACGGCTTTGAAAACAGTATATAACTGAAAAAACTCACACATGGTAATACAAAATCAAATAACCCGACATTAACAAAAACGGACCAAATGGAATTACAGTTATTGATTGATCACTTAATCCATAACGCAAAATAAGATAATAAACGATAGCTAAAAATGATGAAAAAACTAACAACAAGGGAAGATCTTCATAAGATATCCATGCGCCTAAAGCAGCCAATAACTTAACATCACCCTGCCCTAGTCCCTGTTTTTTGGTCAGCAAATAAAATAATTCTTTAGGGACAATTAATAAAAAATAACCCCAAATAATGCCAGTGATCGCTTTATTTAACGTAATGCCAAACAGATTAAAATAGCCAGCTAAAATCCCTAACCATAGTAGGGGTTGAGTAAATAGATCTGGCAATAAATAATATTTTAGATCTATCATTGCCAATAAGACAAAATAACACGCTAATATCATTAATAAAACCGTATTTAAAGTCCAGCCTTTTGTCAAAAATAGAATAGCAAAAATAACCGCAAATAAAATCTCAAATACGATATAGCGATAATGAATTTTCCCTTTGCACGCCCAGCATTGTCCCTTCAGTAATAGCCATGAAAAAACAGGAAACAGTTGCCAAAATCTAAGTTGTTTGTGACAATGTGGACAACGAGAGCGATGAAAAGAAATAGCAATTAAATATTCATACCCTGAATAGATAGGCTTAAAACGACAGTAAGCCACATGAATGAAGCTTCCCAAACACATTCCCAATCCAATAATTAACCAAATCATCAATGAATAACATCCCCCAATTGGAAAATCGGTAAATACATGGCAATAATTAAGCCACCAATAATCAAACCTAGAATTAACATCAATAGCGGTTCAAACAACTGTATCATATTATCAGTCAGCGTTTGATGTTGTTCCTGATAATATTCTGCTAGTTGTTTTAGCATCAAATCTAATGTACCTGACTCTTCACCAACCAAGATCAATTGACTGCACAATGGAGGTAATAAACTTTGCTGCTCGATAACAGCACTGAATGAATAGCCTTGTTCAATTCCGGCGATAATTTGATAAATAACATGACGATAATGGTAATTTTGCATAATTGTTGCAACCGCATTCAACCCACTCAATATAGGAATACCTGCTATTTGAGTTATAGAAAGAGTCTGAAATATTTGGGTTAAATGCAAAGTATGAATTAACGAATTCAAGAATGGTAATTTCAATATTAATTTATCCATTTTTGGGGCGTAAGATTTTTTTAAGTGATAATGATAAATAAGCCAAAACAAACCAATCATGCCGACCCATTTCCCATAGTTATTCTGAATATAGTAAGACAAATCAATAATCAATAATGTAAAAAAGGGAAGTTCAGCTTCAAAACTTTGATAAATATCTACAAATTTAGGTAATACTATCAATAACATAATTAGTGTTACAACAACTGACATAAACAAAAGGAATAATGGATAACGCAATGCCTTTTTTAGTCGTTTTTGTAAATTAATTGATGCCTCTATTTGAAAAGCCAATTGTTCAAAACTCAAATCAAGTTGTCCTGTTAATTCCCCTGTTGCAATAATTTCAGCATAAAGTGGTGGAAAGACAGATTGATGTTGAGTTAGTACTGTTGATAGTCGTTCTCCTTTAGCTAGTTGCCCTGCAATTTCCGTCAATAAACATTGCCAATGCTGTTTAGGGTGTTCATGCGCAAGTAAATGCAAAATTTCAAGCAAAGGTAATCCAGCTTTTAGCATGGTAGCCAGTTGTTTTGTCAAGATAAATAATTCAATACGCTTAAAACTACTTGAAAATACATAGTGACCTGCCTTGAATTTTATGGCGATATCACCTTGCAATAATAATTGCCGTCGCGCTTCGTTTTGTGAAGCCGCTATAATTTTATGTTCTATAAAATTGATGTCGTACCAATAATAGAGCCTTTTCATGTTTCACCTAATACTCTATTTATTTCTGCTAAGGTCGTTATCCCTTGCTGTATTAATTGTTCAGCTGATTGCCTTAAAGAAATTTGATTTGAAGGTGTTATAACCTGTTGATTTAAAATTTGGTGTTGAATTTCAGGGGTGATAGTTAAAAATTCATATAACCCTATTCGTCCTGAGTAACCACCTACACAGTTCTCACATCCGATTGCGACATAATGTGGAATCGGCTTTTGTCCTAGCCTAATCAGCTCGCTCGCCACCACTTTACAATGACAACATAACTTACGTACTAATCGTTGAGCGATGATTAATTTAACACTAGCAGAGATGAGATATCGTTCTATTCCCATTTGATTCAAACGTGTTATTGCTTCTATACTTGAATTAGTATGTAAGGTAGACAGGACTAAATGTCCGGTTTGTGCAGCTTGAATGGCTATTTCTGCTGTTTCATGATCACGAATTTCACCAATCATCATCACGTCAGGATCTTGCCTTAACAAAGCACGTAAAATGGTTGCAAAACTTAACCCAATTTTCATATTTACAGATGTTTGATTAATGCCTTCAACCGGTATTTCAATCGGATCTTCCACGCTACAGATATTACAATGAGGCAAGTTTAATGTTTTCAGTCCACTATAAAGCGTTACCGTTTTACCGCTGCCTGTCGGTCCTGTAACTAATATTAGTCCTTGTGGGTAATTTAATATTTGTTGAAATTGAGCAAGATCCCTATCCGTAAATCCTAAATCGTGAATCGACAGCGGTGAATCATGATTATCGAGTACGCGTAACACCACTTTTTCACCATTCATAACCGGTAAGGTTGAAATCCGCATAGCATAACGATCTATTACTAATTGCCCATCCTGGGGTAATCGCTGTTCTGCAATATTCAACTTTGCCATTATTTTCAATCTGGCAACGATTTGCTTTGCCAGTGTTAAAGGAGGAGCCAGTATGGTATGCAATACACCGTCAATCCGCATACGAATGCGATAACTTTGTTGATAAGGTTCAAAATGAATATCCGAAGCACGTTTTTTTAAAGCTTTAAGCAATAATTTATCAATACTGTCGACTAGTTGATCTTCTTGCATGACTAAAACCATTTCATTGTTGCATTAATTTAAAATTTAAAGATATCTTCACATACACTATTTAAGCTTACATCAACAGGATTAGTTACACAGGTACGTGACCAATCAACACTACCATGGGTTATATTCAGCGTCGGTGTCATCGTTACTGTTAAGCCAGATAAGGCATTTTGTCCAACTAATTCAATCATCCCATTTGTGACTGTCACTGAGGTGACATAATTGGTTGATTTAGTCATTGGAATACCATTATTTGCATTATTACAATTTGCTAATCCACCTTGCTCAATTACACATATTTCTACCGCTGTTTTGTAAGCGGTCATGGCTTGTAGCATATCGGTCATGGCTGCTTTTTTTACATAACCTTGATAAGCAGGCAAACCAATTGCCGTTAAAATAGCAATTACTATAATTGCTATCATGAGTTCAAATAAGGAAAATCCCGATTGTTTGTTCATATTCATTCTCTGTTATTAAATTGCTAACGAAACACAAGCAACTTTATAGCGTTTAAAAAAAATGAAATAATAACGGTATGCCAAGTATGGAAAAAGGATAACAATAATTGTTTTTCTGATTTCATCATTATTTAAATTATTGGAAGTCAAATCACAAATCAGTCATTTGATAACAAAGTTTTATAAGATAAGGAGTCGATATGTCCTTAAAGATAGTTAATGGTTGGTTACAAGGTGTAAAACAGGTCATTTCACCATTTTATAATGATCGACCAAGTGATAAACCCATTTCATTATTAGTGATTCATAATATAAGCCTTCCGCCCAATCAATTTGGTGGCCCTTATGTAGAACAGCTGTTCACAGGTCAGCTTGATCCAAATGAACACCCTTATTTTGCCGATATCTATCAAATACAGGTATCAAGTCACCTATTTATTCGTCGTGACGGTGAGATAATTCAATTTGTAGCTTTTGATAAACGAGCATGGCATGCAGGTATATCAGCATTTGAAGGACAAGAAAATTGTAATGATTTTTCAATAGGAATCGAATTGGAAGGATGTGATAGTGAAAAATTTACCGAAGTGCAATATCAACAACTGGCAAAAGTCACCCTTCTACTACAACAAACTTATCCACTTAACAATATCACCGGACACAGTGACATTGCACCAGAACGTAAAACAGATCCTGGGCCTTATTTTGATTGGCAATATTATAGGCATTTGCTTGCTAATAAAATGCAAGCTAACTTAATTAAAGATCAATTAGAACGAATTGAGCAAGCGTTAAAAAAAATAGATTTATGGCAAGCCTTACCACCCAGTCAGGATGCTTTTTTAAGTCAACAACCTTTTGCACTTGATACCATGAAGTCATACGAATGGCTACAATGGATTTTTATACCCCGAATTCGAGCTATAATTGATGCCAATTCGGCTATTCCCCCCTTTGCGTTACACCCCTATTTTGAAGAAGCGTTAAAAGAGTCAGAGAACAATATTGACCATTTGTTAGATCTGATAAAACAACTTGATGAATTGACCCAATCCAAATAGTTAATGGTGGCTTAAACATATGAAAAAGTGATATTGAATAGATCTGAGAAGTTAATTACCGCGTTCTGCACGCGGTAATTTTAATAAAGAACATAATTTTTATTTTTTTAACTTATTTCGATACTCATTGACCGCTTTTAAATGGCTATTATAATTCGTCGTAAACGTATGTCCGCCCTTACCATTAGCGACAAAAAACAGATATTTGGTATCAGCAGGGTGTGCCGCAGCTTCTAACGACGCTAAACTTGGCATTGAAATAGGCGTAGGTGGTAAACCATTAATGACATAGGTATTATAAGGATTAGTCTTATCGGTCATATCAATACGTCTAATTTTACCCGTATATTTATCACCTAAACCATAAATAATTGTAGGATCGGTTTGCAGCTTCATTTTTGCTTTTAATCGATTAACAAAAACAGATGCGACATTCGCACGTTCAGAACTGAGACTAGTCTCTTTTTCAATAATTGAGGCAATAATAAGTAATTCATACGGTGTGCTATATGGCAGCCCACTATCACGATTTTCCCACACTCTTTGCAAGTTATTTTTCATAGTGAGATGAGCACGTTTTAAAATATTAATATCTAAGGTGTCGACCGTATAAAGATAAGTATTTGGCGAAAGCCACCCTTCAAGAGGCCCCTCAATACCTAAAATTTTTGCAATATCATCGCTTGATTTATCAACCAAAGTTTGTTGAATGTAAGGAGTATTTTTTATGGTATTTAACCAATCATTGGCTCGCTTCCCTTCCACAAATCTTAGCGTAAAACTGCTTTCTTTGCCTGACACTAATAATTTTAAAAATTCATCAACTGTCATATGGGGCTCTAACTTATATCCCCCAGCTTTAATAGTACTTAATTCAGGATTTAATTTATACAAATAAGGAAGTAGATAAGCCCTATCCATTAAATTTGCTTGATCTATTTGTTCAACTAACTGATGTATTGACGTTCCTTTTTTGATAATAAACACTTTATTATCATCATTAACATGAATATGCTGTTTAGAAAACTGTTGTAAAAAATAGTAACCCAACGCAAGCGAAGCGGTAACAACTAAAATTATTGCCAAAAACGTGTATAAAAATATTTTTTTAATCATAACTTATTTATCTATATAGTGAACCTTAGCTCGTGTAGTTAAGCGCGTTAATAACTCATATGCACTAATACCTGTATGTTTAGCAATTTCTTCTACCGGCAACTCCTTCCCCCAAAAAATGACTTCGTCGCCTGGTTTATCCGAACTATTCAGTCCCAGATCAACAATAATCATGTCCATTGAAACACGCCCCACAATAGGAACACGTCTACCATTAATTAATACAGGCGTATTTTCGGGTATACCGCGAGGATATCCATCACCATATCCCATTGCAACAACACCTAATTTTGTCTCTTTATGACTTGTCCAAATTTGCCCGTAGCCCACAGATTCACCCTTTTTATGCTTTCTTACTGCAATTAGCTCTGACTTAAACGTCATAGCTGGGTGTAATTCGGCAATGGGATTCTCAAAAGGAGAAACGCCATATAAAGCAATACCTAATCGAATCACATCACGATGTGAATTTGGCCAGGCAAGAATACCGCCAGAAGCAGCAATAGATTGCTTATCAAGCAATGATTTATTAGAAATTGATTCAACAAATTCGTCCAATAGCAAACATTGATTTGACGTTTGATCGGAAGAAAAATCATCAGCAGAACTAAAATGACTGATAATATTTAATGGTTTACGCACAACGCAACAACTTGCTAATCGATTAAATTCACCTTGAGCCTCATCAAACCGAAACCCTAAACGATGCATACCTGTGTCAATTTTGAACCAAGCTGTGATTTGATTTTCAATTTTAATCGCATTTAACGCATCAATTTGCCAACTTGAATGAACCACAGTTTGCAAATTAAAATCAATTAAATCCGTTATTTCATCATGTGGAAAAAAACCTTCCAACAAAACAATGGGGGTAATGATCCCAATTTGCCGTAACAAAAGCGCTTCAGAAAGTCTTGCAACCCCAAAGTAGTCGACCTTATCGGATAATAATTGAGCAATGCCAGCAATCCCATGACCATAAGCATTTGCTTTAAGAATAGCCATTAAGGAGCTATTAGGTGAATTTCGTCTCACATACTCAATATTATGCAGAATAGCTTGACGATTAACATTAACGACAGCAATAGACATTACTTCCAACCTAACTCAGGTAAAAAAAGATATTTTAATTTCTGTTCTAAATAATAACAAATAAAATATGAAAGGTTAATCAAGTTTTAATACAAAAAAACCACACAATCAATAAGTTAATTAAAAAATTCGGGGGCATAAGTAATTTATCCTTTTAAAAAATCATAGGATAATTCGCTTAAAAACGGTATGATCATTAAAGATATTTTTAGAAATCAGCATAATTTTTTAAAGGATATTAGATGATTGATTATAATGCATTCCCTGAACAACGCCAATCTTTTATCCGGCAGCTTTTGACTGAAAAAGGGCGTGTTGTCAGTGCTGATTTAATTAAATTGTTAGGGGTTTCAGAACACACGATTCGTCGAGATTTACAAAAACTAGCCCGTGACGGTGTTTGCAAGCGTGTATATGGTGGAGCAGTTAGCCATTTAAAACAATCAGCCACATTTGAAACTCGTATTAATCAATGTGTAGACGAAAAATCTTCAGTAGCAATAAAATGTGCAAAATTAATCAAAAATAATTCCTGCATTTTTATTGATACTGGCTCCACCTATTTAGCAATGGCAAGTTATATCCCACAAAATTTGACATTAACGATTGTCACCAATTCACCTCAAATTGCTTCGGTCTTAAGTAGCCGTACCAATGGCGAGCTCATTTTATTAGGTGGCAAAGTCAATCCGTTAACGGGGGGAACAATGGGCGCTGATACCGTTAATCAAATCCGAAATATGGTCTTTGATCAAACCTTTATTGGCGTTTGTGGACTTGACCCGCATGCAGGGTTAAGCGCAGTTTATTATGATGATGCCTGCTTCAAAAAAGAGGTCATTACGCAAAGCAATGAGGTTATAGCCGCAGTGATTGCCGACAAAATGCAACAAGTTGCTCGTTATAAAGTTGCCACTTGTGAAGATATAGATATCATTATCGCTAGTCGAGATAGCAAAATTGAGGGCTTTGAAGATTTTAATCTCAAAATAGAAATCGCTTAATAGATTCAGCTGTCATCAACTCAATCTGAGCATGCCATCATTTGCTTTGCAATTCAATTAGTTGCTTTATCGTATTCAGTACCGCACTATCATCATTGAAACCGGTGATAAATTTAGCGACAGCTTTGGTTTCTTCAAATGCATTACGCATTGCAAAACTATACTCCGCTTGTTCAAGTAATTCTATGTCGTTGTAACCGTCACCAAATGCCATGGTTTCATGATAACTTACCTTAAGTAGCTGTTGTAATTTTTTGATAGTATTTCCTTTATGAACATCATGCTGAGTGATATCAATCCATGCAGCTTCAGACACCACAATATAAGCTTGGTTTTCAAAAGGAGTTAAATGCTGTCGAGTTTGTAAACATTGTCCTTTTTCATCATATACAGTGATTTTGATAAAGTCATCAGCGATATGAGTCAGATCATCCACTTCAATTATTGTTGCATATGAACCTCGGACTTTAGCTTTTAATCGTTCAGGTAAATGGGCTTTGATGACGGCTCCTTGAGCAGTACAAGCAATGATAACGTGCGCTTTACTAACTTGTTCCAAGGTTTTTATCATACGCTGCCCTAGTTCATTAGGGATGAATGAGCGATAAATAAATTCACCCTTATGTTTTATGGTCGTTGCGCTATCACCGACTATCCAGATTTTGTCGCTGTAATCACCAAATAGCTCTTCAACCCGTTCACATTGTTTACCGGTACAAGCGACAAAATGAATTTGTTGCTCAGCCATAAGCGCATACACTTGAGAAAATAGCTGACGGTCATAATCACCTTGGCTATTTAAAAATGTCCCATCTAGATCACTTATGATCAATTTAATCATTTTAATATCCTTTCTCATTGCAATTTCATTTAATCAATCAAGATATGATTGATTATGATGTTTTATGATCGATTTGGCAATATTGTAATCGTTCAGGATGAGATCATGATCACAAAAAATGAAGTCATTTAAATTCTATTGATGTTTTTCTATTAGGAAATACTCAATATTATTAATATGTTAAAGTTATTATTAATGCAAATGAGTTAAAACGAGAATGGATCGATTGATTATTGATAGATCTAAAATTGACGATGACTTATCTACCGCAATATACACTGTTAAAGTGACGGATCGGTACAATAAAAAAAACCGACCATTAAGGTCGGTTTATTTGTTGATTACTGTTTAGCTTCGATA
>CALYPO010000030.1 GCA_945276085.1 uncultured Gilliamella sp. | reverse complement strand
GTTAATACATTAATCATTTTTAAACAGAGCTGGCATTGTAAAAATGTACTAACTACTTTTTTTTAAAACAGCATAGAAAAAACCATCACCACCGTGTACAGTTGGTAAAAATTGTTTCGTATCACCCACAAGTTGGGCATTGCTGTTTTCTTTTAAAAAACGCTCAATTTGCAATCTGTTTTCATCAGGTAGGATTGAACAGGTAGCATAGACTAAAGTGCCACCTGTTTTTAAATAAGACCAAATATTGGTTAAGATCCCATGTTGCAATTCAGTGAGTTGCGCAATATCACTATCTCGCCGTAACCACTTGATATCAGGATGGCGACGAATTACGCCTGTTGCCGAGCATGGTGCGTCAAGCAAAATTCGGTCAAATTGTTTACCCGAGCACCATTTTTCAGGTGTAAGACCATCACCCACTTTAACTTCTGCTACTTGTTTTAGGCGAGCCAGATTTTCTTCAATACGTTTAGCACGACCTGCATCAACATCTACCGCTAATAAATTTGCTTTAGGTGCAATTTCTAAGATATGGGTTGTTTTTCCACCTGGAGCGGCACACATATCCAAAATTTGCTCACCATTTTGGGGTTCTAACAAATATGCAGCATATTGAGCAGATAAGTCCTGTACGGTAACGGCTCCTTCAGCAAAATAAGGTAATTTCGTTACATTTACAGGCGATAATAACCTGATAGCACAAGGCAAATCAGCAAAAGCTTCTGATTCAATTTGCCGTTCAGTTAACAATTGTTGATACTCACTAACAGAATAGTGATTAAGATTAACGCGTAACCACATTGGTGGTTTTTGGTTATTGGCAGAAATGATTGCTTGCCATTTCTCGGGGTAAGCTTGCTTAAGACGATTAACTAACCAACTTGGATGCAAGGTTTGAGGTGCTTTATCATCCTGTACAAATTTTCGTTGTAATGATTCTTGTTGGCGTAAAAATTCACGCAATACGCCATTTACTAATCCTTTGAGCGCTGATTTTTTTAAATCATTTACTGCATTAACTGTTTCACCTACAGCTGCATGTTCAGGTATTCTGGTATATAAAATTTGGTAAATACCCACTAACAATAAATAGTGTAGAACTCGATTTTTCCCGGTAAGAACTTTATTCATCAAAGTATGAATATAAAAATTAAGTTCAGGTAAAACACGCATCACACCAAAACAGATTTCTTGCATTAGCGCGCGATCTTTTTCTGCTACTTTATGGCTAAATAACGTTAAGGCCGTACTAAGCGATTGCCCCTCTTCAAGTACGTTAAAAATCGCTTGAGCACAAATAGCTCGAATATTTGAGTGTGACTTTTTATTCATAACCAATAATGACCTTAACTCATCAATCTAAATATTTATAAAATTAATGATCCCACCCAACCAGCTATAAACAATGGAATATTAAAATGGGTAAAGGTTGGAATAACACTATCTCTTATATGATCATGCTGACCATCACTGTTTAAACCAGCAGATGTTGCTAAAATAGTATCTGAAGGAGGTGAACCTGCATCGCCAATCGCTCCTGACGCACCAATTAAACAAACGGTTGCTATTGGTGAAAAGCCCAACTGAACACATAAAGGAACATAGATAGCTGCAATAATTGGTACAGTAGAGAAAGATGAACCAATACCAAGTGTAATGATCAAGCCAACTAACATCATCATAAAAGATGCAACTACTTTATTCCCCGCAAATAATGAGGCACTATTAACAACTAATGGTTCTATTTCATGAGTCTGTTTTAATACTTCAGCAAAGCCTTGAGCTGATATCATCACAAAGCCGATCATCGCCATCATTTTGATACCATCGGTAAAGATTCCGTCTGCCTCACCCCATTTAATTGAGCCTGAAGCAATAAAGCAGATAAAGCCAATTAAAGCACCTAAAATCATCGATCCAGTATAAAGTTGGACAGTAAAAGAGAGAATAATTGCTAATAATGAGACGACAAGTGAACGAGTACTTACATTACTAAACTCTTCGGCATGGCTTTCTTCATGAATCAGTTTATATTGTCTCGGTTTACGATAACTAACGAAAATAGCCCAAAGTAGACCAACAAACATACCAAAAGCCGGAATAGCCATAGCATGCATAACATTAACATGGCTAACATCCATCCCCGATGAAATAATATTTTTTAATAAGATTTGATTTAAGAAAATATTACCGAATCCGACAGGTAAAAACATATATGGTGTAATCAAACCAAATGTCATGATACAAGCAATCATTCGTCTATCTAGTTGCAATCTCGACATCACATATAAAAGTGGCGGAATTAACAACGGTATAAAGGCGATATGAATTGGGATGATATTTTGTGAGGAAATACTAACTAACCCGATTATGATAATTAACAACCATTTAATTCGAGTTTTAGCATCATTAGTCGTTAACTGCTTAATGGCTTTGTCAGCTAACAATTCTGGTAATCCTGATTTTGAAATTGCTACTGCAAACGCACCAAGCATAGCATAAGAAAGCGCAATATTAGCCCCGTTGCTAATCCCAGTATTAAAAGCGTCAATTGTTTCTTTTAATGTTAAATGGCTACATAAACCACCGACAAAAGCACCAATGATTAAGCTAATCACCACATGAACACGGCAAAGCGAAAGGACTAACATTAAAATAACTGCAACAACCACTGCATTTACCGAGGAAAACAGCTCAAGAATAGTATTCATAAATAGATTCTTCGTAGCAAAATAAAGATAGTTATTCTAGGCGATAGATATATAAAGTGCAATTGTTAGTATACGCTTACTAGCGTAAATTATTTTTTAGGTAAGACTAAAGAAAACTTATAATAAATTTAATGCTAACATTGCAAATAAAGAATAACCGATTTGTATCCTTAATGAAAATTGTGTGAATAACTTGCTTTAATTAACGGTAATATTCAATTCATGCTGATATGGTGCTGATAGAAATAAACCTTTATAATACGTTGTCATTATCATAATGTAATCACTACAAGATTATGCAAATTTGCTATACTGTAACGCATATATACTTGGATTAATGTTTTTTATATTAGAGTATCATATCAATTTACAGCTTAAACATTCATTATTAGGTTGGTAAATAAATAACTTAAAATGATTTAAGTATATAGTTAGCAACAAAGTATGAGGTTTATTTTTATGTTTTCTTGGTGGACAAAAATTTATTTTTCACTAATTCAAATTCCTGTTAAGCTTTTTGTTAAAAGTAAACCAATTCCTACCGATCCCATTACTGAACTGGACCTCGATATCCATCGTCCAATTTTGTATGTGCTTCCTTATAACTCTCAAATTGATTTAATGGTAGTTAGGTCGCTTTGTCTAAAATATCATTTACCAGATCCTTTATTAGGAATTGATATTAATGATAAAACTGTACCTGCTTATATTTATATCGATAAAGGGCCAGGAATTTTTGCTTCAAGTAAACAAAAAAATAAATCTATCGAAATTTTAAGGGAATACATTTCAGCGCATCAACAAAATGATGAACTTGATGTTCAAATGTTGCCTGTATCTGTCATGTTTGGTCGTAAACCAGATAAAGAAGGCAAAAAAATGCCTTCACTGCAAGTGTTAGGTGCTACCTATAAACTTTATAAAATCTTAATTTCTGGTCGTGACTGCTATACTCGATTTTCTCGAACCGTATCTTTTAAAGATATTAAAGTCGACGATAAACAAGATATTTCTGTTTTAGCTCATAAGCTTGCACGTGTAGCACGTATTCACTTTGCTAAACAAAGAGCGGCTTCTGTTGGTCCTAAATTGCCTGTTAGACAGGAAATGCTTAATAAATTATTAACTAACCCAGCTCTTGCTGAGGCAATACAAGAAGAAGCTAAAAGTAAACATATTGGGCTGGATAAAGCCAAGAAAAATGCTTTATCACTTCTAAATGAAATCGCGGCTAATTTTTCTTACCGCATGCTAAGAGTGACTGACTTTGTTCTTACTTGGGCTTGGAACAGACTTTATCAAGGTTTAAAAGTAACAAACGCTGATCCAGTTCGAGAGCTTGCTGAAAATGGACACGAAATCGTTTATGCACCATGTCATCGAAGTCATATGGACTATTTGTTATTGTCTTATGTACTTTATCGGCAAGGATTAGTTCCACCACATATTGCAGCTGGTATCAATTTAAATTTCTGGCCAGCAGGCCCTATCTTTAGGCGCTTAGGGGCATTTTTTATCCGCCGTTCATTTAAAGGTAACAAACTCTATACCGCCGTATTTAGAGAGTATTTAGCAGAGTTATTTATCCGCGGTTATGCCGTCGAATATTTCATTGAAGGTGGGCGCTCACGCACAGGAAGACTACTCGACCCTAAAACCGGAATGTTGTTGATGACAATCCAAACTTTATTACGGGGTGATACACGCCCAATCACAATTGTCCCGGTCTATATTGGTTATGAACATGTTTTAGAAGTTGCCACTTATGCTAACGAGCTGCGTGGCGCTAAAAAAGAAAAAGAAAGCTTGTGGAGCACAATTAAAGCCTTCTTCAAATTAAAAAAACTAGGCTTTGGCTACGTTAACTTTGGTAGCCCAATACCTTTAAATCAATTTTTAAATCAGCATATACCTGAATGGCGAGATGCTATTGATCCTACAGGAACACAGCGCCCTAATTGGTTAACACCAACAACTAATTTGCTTGCGAAACAAATTATGGAGCACATCAATTCTTCGGCTGCGATTAATGCTATGAATTTATGTTGTTCAATATTATTAGCCGCTGATCAATGCACATTAACAAAAGTAAAATTATTAGAGCATTTAGATTATCTTTTAAAATTATTGAAAAACATTCCTTACTCTGATTTGATTACCATTCCCGATCAAACTGCCGAAGAGATGTTTGAACATGCCAAAGAAATGGGTAAATTTGTCATTACTACTGATGAAGTTGGTGAAATGGTGGGGTTAACGACCGAACAAGCAGTATTGATGACCTATTATCGCAATAATATTCAGCATTTACTGATTATACCGGCAATTGTGGCTAGAATTTTACTTAAACATAATCGCATTTCAATTGATGAAGTACTTATGCAGGTTAAATTGCTCTTCCCTTTAATAAAATCAGAGCTATTTTTATATCATAATGAAGATCAATTAACTGAATATGTTAATAAAATTATTGCAACTTATGCTGATTTGAATCTAATAAGTTATTCACCTGATAAATTAACATTGAACTACTTAAAAATGTCAGGATTACAGTTGTTAGCGTCATCATCAAGAGATACATTACAACGCTATGTCATTGCATTTTCATTGTTGCAAAAAGATCCGACAATTAGTCGTGCAACCTTAGAAAAAGAAGGACGTTTAATTGCAGAACGGCTTTCAATATTACATGGTATAAATGCCCCTGAATTTTTTGATAAAGGTGTTTTTTCAACACTAGTTGCTTCGCTTCGGGAACAAGGTTATTTAGATGATAAAGGTGATGCAAATTTACCGAAAATCGAAACCATGAATAATATACTTAAACCATTAATTACTAACCGTGTAATGCAAACAATTGATGAAATCAATCCTTAAAAATTAAATTATCTTGGGCTTACTTGATTATTTTGGGTAAGCCGAATAAACTTCAATCATTAAATAAAGTATCTTTTTTTATGCTTTATCACTGTTTTCTAAATAATTTTATTCTTTATAATCTTCATTAACTAATTTAATAAATAGCACCATTGTTTTTTTGACATATGTCAAACTTTTGTGAAAGTATACCTTTATTTCCATTCAATTAAATATTATCATTACAATTAGTAAGGATGTTTATAACATCGAAAAAATTAGATAATAAAATGTAATGTCAGCTTTTTAAGGAGTTCATATGCTATTTAACCGTAGACAGTTCTTTAAGATCTGTGCTGGTGGCATGGCAGGAACAACTGTCGCTACTTTAGGATTAATGCCGAATGTAGCGCTTGCACAAACTCGCCAATATAAATTGTTAAAATCAAAAGAAACGCGAAATAATTGTACTTACTGTTCTGTTGGATGTGGAATGCTCCTTTATAGCCGAGGAGATGGCGCTAAGAATGCCGAATCGTCTATTTTTCATATCGAAGGCGATCCTGACCATCCTGTTAGTCGTGGTTCACTTTGTCCGAAAGGTGCTGGCGTACTCGACTATATTAAAAGCGAACAACGAGTTAAATACCCTGAGTATCGTGCGCCAGGTTCTGACAAATGGCAACGAATCAGCTGGGATGAAGCAATTGACCGCATAGCTCGCTTAATGAAAGCTGACCGTGATAAAAATTTTCAAGAAAAAAATGAACAAGGAACGACGGTTAACCGCTGGACAACTACTGGCTGGCTAGTGACTTCTGCTGCGAGTAATGAAACGGGTTGGTTAGCATTTAAAGTTGCCCGTTCTTTAGGAATGCTAAGCCTTGAAACTCAAGCTAGAGTTTGCCATGGGCCCTCAGTATCTAGTTTAGGTGCTACCTTTGGTCGAGGCGCCATGACCAATAACTGGAACGATATTAAAAATGCTAATGTGGTTATTGTTATGGGGGGTAACGCAGCTGAAGCCCATCCAGTTGGTTTTAAATGGGCAATTGAAGCCAAAATTACTAACGGTGCAGAACTCATAGCGATTGATCCACGCTTTCATCGAACCGCTTCGGTAGCTGATCATTATGTACCTATTCGTGCAGGTTCAGATATCGCTTTTCTACTTGGTATCATTAATTACCTTATCACTAATAACGAAGTCAACTTTGAATATCTTATAACACACTCTAATGCTAGCTTAATTGTGCGTGACGATTTCAACTTTGATAATAATAGTGGATTGTTCAGTGGTTACGATGCTGCAAACCGTCAATACGATCAAACCAGTTGGGCATATCAAAAAGATGAAAATGGTTTTGCATTAAGAGATAAAACATTAAGTCACCCACGCTGTGTTTGGAATTTACTAAAACAACATGTTAGTCGCTATACGCCAGAAATTGTAAATAAAATAACGGGTAGTCCTGTAGATGGCTTTTTACATGTTTGTCGTTCACTCGCCAGTACTAAAACCAATGATCGTGCGGCAACTTTCCTATATGCATTAGGTTGGACTCAACATACTTATGGTACACAAATCATCCGCACTGCAGCAATGATTCAACTGATTCTTGGTAATATTGGTGTCATGGGTGGTGGTATAAATGCTTTGCGTGGTCACTCAAATATTCAAGGATTAACTGATGTAGGTTTACTGTCTAATCGATTACCTGCTTATCTTGATCTACCAAAAGATTCTCAAACATCGCTTGAACAATACTTAGCAGAAAAAACACCAAAACCTCTTGGTCCAAATGAGGTTAATTTTTGGGGTAATTACCCTAAATTCTTTATTAGTTTTATGAAAGCAATGTATGGTGATAAGGCAACTGGGGATAATAATTGGGGATTTGATTGGTTACCAAAATGGGATAAAACCTATGATATTTTACGTTTTAGTAAAATGATGCGTGACGGGCAAGCTAATGGTTTTATTTGCCAAGGGTTTAACCCACTGGCTGCCTTACCTGATAAAAATAGTATTCGTGAGGGATTATCCAAACTCAAATTCTTGGTAAATATCGATCCATTGCCAACTGAAACAGCCGAGTTTTGGAAAAATCATGGTGAATCAAATGATGTTGATCCAAGTAAAATACAAACAGAAGTCTTTAGACTTCCGGCCAACTGTTTTGCTGAGGAAAATGGGACAATTGTTAACTCATCACGTTTATTACAATGGCATTGGGCAGCTGCTAGACCACCTTATGAATCACTTTACGATCCAGAGATTATTGCGCGAATCTATTTAAGAATTAAAGAGCTTTATGAAGAAGAAGGCGGCGCTTATCACGAACCAATTAATAATTTAACTTGGGATTATCAAGATCCTGAAGGTCCGGCAGCCGAAGAGTTAGCAAAAGAGTGTAATGGTCGAGCATTGGCTGACATAACGGACACTAATGGCAACATCATCCTTAAAAAAGGCCAACTATTAAGTGGTTTTTCTCAATTAAAAGCCGACGGAACGACCTCATCTGGAATTTGGATATTTTGTGGTTCTTGGACTGAACAAGGTAACCAAATGGCTCGCCGAGATCCTAGTGATCCATCAGGTAAGGGTATTCATGCTGGCTGGGCTTGGGCTTGGCCGATGAATCGACGTGTACTCTATAATCGTGCTTCTACTGATGAAAATGGAAAACCATGGGATCCAAATCGGATGTTAATCAAATGGAACGGAACAAGTTGGGTCGGCAATGACGTACCAGATTTTACTGCCACATTATCACCAGATTCTGGAGCGGGAGCCTTTATCATGAACAATGATGGATTAGGTGGGCTGTTCTGTTTGAATCGTTTAGTTGATGGACCATTTCCTGAACATTATGAACCATTTGAAACACCAATTTCAAATAACCCAATGCACCCTAAACAAGTAAATAGTCCAGTAGCTCGAGCATTTAAAGAAGATTTAGCTCGCTTAGGTAAAGCAGATGAATTTCCTTATGTTGGTACAACATACAGTATTACTGAGCACTTCCACTTTTGGACGCAACATGCAAGATTAGCTTCAATAACACAACCAGAACAATTTATTGAGCTCAGTGAAAATCTTGCGAATAAAAAAGGCATAAAATTGGGCGATACAGTGAAAGTAACTTCATATCGAGGTTATATCAAAGCCAAAGCAGTTGTGACAAAACGTTTACCTACTTTGACAGTTGATGGTAAAGAGATCGAAACCATAGGAATTCCAATTGTTTGGGGATTCACAGGTCAAACTAAAAAAGGCTTTTTGGTTAATGAATTAACACCGCATTTAGGTGATGCTAATTCACAAACCCCAGAATACAAGTCCTTCTTAGTCAACATCGAAAAAGTTACCACAGCGGCATAAGAAGGAGGATAGATTATGTCATTACAAACTCAAGATATTATTCGCCGCTCAGCAACTAATGCCCTAACACCTGCACCTAGGGCAAGAGATTATCAGCAGGAAGTAGCTAAATTAATTGACGTGACCACCTGTATCGGTTGTAAAGCTTGTCAGGTAGCTTGTAGCGAATGGAATGATCTGCGAGCAGAAGTAGGAAATACCGTCGGCGTTTATGATAATCCAGCTGACTTAGAACCAAAAGCATGGACCGTAATGCGTTATTCAGAAGTTGAAATCAATGGCAAATTCGAATGGCTTATACGTAAAGATGGTTGTATGCATTGTGCAGATCCTGGTTGCTTAAAAGCGTGCCCATCTGAAGGAGCAATCATTCAATATGCTAATGGGATTGTCGATTTCCAATCAGAACACTGTATTGGATGTGGTTATTGCGTCGCAGGATGTCCATTTAATATTCCACGTGTTAGCAAAGAAGATAACCACTCTTATAAATGCACATTATGTGTTGATCGAGTTGCTGTTGGTCAAGAACCTGCTTGCGTAAAAACCTGCCCTACTGGAGCAATTCATTTTGGCACCAAACAAGATATGATTCGCCATGCCGAACACCGAATTGTTGATTTAAAAAAACGTGGATTTGAAAACGCAGGACTCTACAATCCAGAAGGTGTCGGCGGTACTCATGTTATGTATGTACTACATCATGCTGATCAACCTGAACTTTACCATGGATTACCTAAAGATCCTCAAATTAGCGAAATCGTTAAATTCTGGAAAGGCGCATGGAAACCACTATCAGCTGCTGCTTTTGTTGCAACTTTTGGCGGATTACTCTTCCACTACATGGGGGTAGGTGCAGTTGAAGTCGATGACGAAGATATTGAACACGAAAAAGAAGCGGACAAACAAGCAAGAAAACGTTTAGGACTACCTATTTTAGGTCGAAAAAATAGTCCTAATTCAACACAATCGGAGGCTCGTCATGAATAAGAAAGGAATGATATTAAGAACACCACTTATTGTACGCTTCTGTCATTGGTGTATGGTCTGTTTGTTTATATTAACCGCGTTATCAGGTTTATCTTTATTTTTTCCATCAATCAAGTTATTTGGATTATTTCTTGGCACACCACAATTGGTGAGAGCTTTACACCCTATAATTGGTTGTGTGGTATTCATTTTATTAATGTTCATGTTTATCAAATTAGCTCATCACAATATTCCAAATAAAAATGACCTTTTATGGATTAAAAACTTTAAAAACGTGATTATGGGAAAAGAAGAAGGTATCCCAATTGGTAAATATAATGTTGGCCAAAAGTTTTTATTCTGGTGCATTATGAGCTTAATCTTTGTGCTATTCGTTACGGGCTTGATAATGTGGCGCCGATATGTATCTGATTATTTTCCTATTCAAATAGTCCGAATCGCAATATTTTTCCACTCTTTTGCTGCTATTTGTCTTATTTTACTGGCTATTGGTCATGCTTATATGGCAATTTGGGTTAAAGGGTCTATAAAAGGAATGATAACTGGATATGTATCACGAGCGTGGGCATTTAAAAACCACTCCTCATGGTACGAAGAAGAAATGAAAAAAGTCTATCAGCAAGAACTTAAAGACAATCAAAAGAACGATATTGAGCCATCATCTCAAACAGAACAAAAACCTGCTTTATAAGAATAATTAATCTCCGCTGATATAAATCAGCGGAATTCTTAGCCTATTAGATTAATGATGGAAAAAATAACAAAATTGGTAATCAAGAATGAGTATAAAAATCATCCCACGAGAGCAGCTTGAACAACAAAACACCGTAATTAGACAGATTCCCTTACTCTTTTATCCATCACCGAAAACACTTTATATTCATCGCGCCGAGCGTTTAAAAACGCTAGCACGAAACAATTCTTTAAGCGATTATTTAAATTTCTGCGCTAAGATTGTCGAGCAACAGGCTATTTTAATCAAAAAACCTATTGATATCTCTCCATCACTTAATAATGATTTTCCGCCATTAAGTTTGGAAAACTTACCATTAAATGATATTTGGCAAGATTATTTATTAACATTATTAAATTCATTTTCAAATACAACCTATCAAATTCAATCTGTTATTGAACAATTAAAACAAAACGATTCTAATCAACTTCAAGAGAAAGCACGCAACTTACTCAATGGTAAATTTAATTTGGTTGACGGTAATGAATCCATATTTATTTGGTCAGCTTTATCAGTCTATTATTGCCAACTAGCTAGTCAAATTAAAGGCAAAGCCGTCGCTGAAAATACCAATGAAAGCTGGCTATGCCCAGTGTGTAATAGTATGCCAGCTGCGAGTATTATTCAGCTTGGTGCAAATAATGGATTAAGATACCTTCATTGTAGCTTATGTGAAAGCGAATGGTATGTACCACGAGTGAAATGTACTTGTTGTGATAATATGCAAGATATTCAATACTTCTCTTTGGATAAAGAATTAGCTGCAATAAAAACCGAGTGCTGTGATGCTTGCCATAGCTATTTGAAAATCTTAGACCAAGATAAAGATCCTCATATCGAAATCATTGCTGATGATGTTGCCTCATTAATATTGGATATCAAGACTGAAGAAGAAGGATTTGCAAAAAGTGGGTTAAATCCTTTTGTCTTTGCCCAATAAGAAATTACAAAAGTTAAAAATATTACTTAACATTTTGTAATATTAAGATTAGAATCATATCACTGTACTAGTTTACGAGTTCTTTATGATGAAACGCGCTATAATTTTAATATTGATGTTAGTAATTACGCCATTTTTCTGTTTGGCTAATGCGGTAAAAAATGTTGCGATAACAGCAATTGTTGAACACCCTTCATTAGACCAAATCCGTGATGGAGTAAAAGATGAGTTAACAGCAAATGGATTTAAGTTAAACGATAATTTAAATGTCCAATATCGAAGTGCCCAAGGTAGTAGTGCAACAGCCGCACAAATTGCCAGACAGTTCGTTGCAGCTAAACCAGACGTCATCGTTGCAATTGCAACACCAAGTGCTCAAGCAACAGTTGCCGCAACTAAACAAATACCCGTTGTTTTTGCAGGAATTACTGATCCAATTGCAGCAAAATTAATTAAAGATTGGAATCCCTCTCATAACAATGTCACTGGCGTTTCAGACTATCAAGAAATAGGCCCTCAAATTGAATTTATGAAAAAAGTTGTGCCTAATGTAAAATCTGTTGGTTATATTTATAGTCCTAGCGAAATTAATTCAACTGTAGTGTTAAAAAATCTTCAAAATGAACTTAGCCAACAAAATATTTCATTGGTGGCGGTGCCTGCCCAACGTACAGCGGATATTTCAACAGCAGCCAATACATTGAAAGGAAAAGTTGATCTGATCTACACCACAACAGATAACAACGTTGTTTCAGCTTATGAATCATTAGTTAAATTTGCCAATGAAAATAAAATCCCACTGTTAGCATCGTTTCCTGATGCCATTGAGCGAGGAGCTGTTGCTGCTTATGGAATGAGCTATTACGATGTAGGTCGTCAATCAGGTAAGCTGGTGGTAAGAGTTTTAAATGGAGAAGATCCTGGCAATATTAAACCCGAAATCGGACAAACATTACGCCTTGTCGTCAATACTGATGCAGCCAAAAAACAAGGAATCTCTTTACCTCCTGACGTTATCGAGTCTGCCTATAAAGTTATTGGTCAAAAATAAAATCATATATCTAAATAAAATCAATTCTTTGTCCATTTTAATGGGCAAAGAATGTTCAAAAACCCCGTTCCTCACCTCAAAATTTTTTAAAGTATTATTGATAAGTCTATTCTATTCATAATTCCTTGCAATAAGGTGTATTAAAATATTTACACATATACTTTTTATTAAATCTAGAAAATTATCTGTTTTTGCTTTATAGTAAACGTATAATTAGGTTGGTTGTAAAATAAATATTACAGGAGCACCACATGCGGAATTTAATCATCAAGCTTTTTATGTTACTTAGTTTGTCTGTAGTAACATTTTTTTCATTAGCAGATAATAAATCTGAGCAAAAATATGTCGCGATAACAGCAATTGTAGAACATCCTGCATTAGATAATGTTCGCAAAGGTGTTGAAGATGAATTAAAAGATAATGGCTATATTGTTGGTCAAAATTTAAAATTACAGTTTGCTAGTGCTCAAGGTAGTAGCGCTAATGCTGCCCAAATAGCAAAACAATTTGTTGCTAATAAGCCCAATGTTATCGTTGGTATTGCAACACCTAGCACCC
Organism: uncultured Gilliamella sp.; assembly: GCA_945276085.1. GTDB lineage: Bacteria > Pseudomonadota > Gammaproteobacteria > Enterobacterales > Orbaceae > Gilliamella. The sequence continues at coordinate 3,027 of CALYPO010000030.1, read as the reverse complement.
AAGCTTTAGTGGCAACAACCAAAACGATTCCTATTGTATTCACTGCTGTCACTGATCCCGTTGCTGCTAAATTAACACCTAGTTGGGAAGCTTCTAAAACCAATGTAACTGGTGTATCAGATGCATTATCTTTAGAATCACAAATCGATATGATGTTAAAAATTAAACCTGATGCAAAAAATATTGGTTATGTTTATAGCCCAAGTGAAGTAAATTCCACAATTGTGCTTAAAGAATTACAAGTTGCACTTGGAAAACGCGGCATGAAAATTATTGCTGCACCAGCACAACGAACATCTGATATTTCAACCGCCGCAATAAGTTTAAAAGGAAAAGTTGATCTGATCTACACAACAACCGATAATAACGTCGTTTCAGCTTATGAAGCATTAGCGAAGGTTGCCAATGAAAACAAAATTCCTCTTCTTGCATCAGATCCTGATTCAGCTGAACGAGGTGCAATTGCTGCTTTGGGAATGAGTTATTATGACCTTGGTCGCCAAGCAGGTAAAATTGTTATTCGAATTCTTAATGGTGAAAAACCAGGTGATATTCCACCACAAGTTGGTAACATCACACAATTAACTATTAATAAAAAGGCTGCTGAACGCCAAGGTGTCACTCTATCTGAAGAGGTTTTAAAATCAGCAGCAAAAATTGTTGAAAAATAATTTATTAAACCGTTTTAATAACTAAACCGCCTACTTTGGCGGTTACTTTTTTTAGTGGATATTTTCATGTCATTTGAATTTTTATTAGGCTCAGTTGGAATAGGACTTATTTACGCATTAGTTAGCTTAGGCGTGTTTATATCGTTTCGACTACTTGACTTCCCCGATCTAACCGCTGATGCGAGTTTCCCACTTGGTGGGGCAGTATGTGGTTTGTGTATGTATGTCGGTATTGATCCATGGATTGCAACTTTTCTAGGTATGTTTGCAGGTTGTATTGCCGGTGCAATGACTGGACTGTTATATGTTAAACTTAACATATTACAATTACTATCAAGTATTATCGTGATGATAGGCCTTTATTCAATTAATCTAAGAATTTTAGGATTAGGACCTTATCTCATGGATGAAACACCAAGAATGGCTGGTTCGCCTAATCTATCTTTACTCGATGCAAAAACTATTTTCTCTCCATTTATTAATGAAGATTATAGTAATCAATATTTAGTGCAACCACTTATGGTTTTAGCTTTTGTTGTTGTATTTTGGTTGCTACTTAACCTATTTTTAAATACCCAAATCGGATTGGCTTTAAGAGCGACTGGTACTAACCAACGAATGGCTAAATCCCAAGGAATTCCAACAGGTGGTATCACTATTTTAGGTATGGCAATTTCAAACGGATTAATCGCACTTGGTGGTTCATTATTTGTTCAAACTCAAGGCGGTGCTGACATTACTATTGGGGTGGGGACTATTGTTATCGGCCTTGCATCAATCATTATAGGTGAAAGTATTTTCCCAACAAAACGCATTTGGGCGGTTATGATTGCTGTTATTTTCGGCGCTATCTTATACCGTTTATTTATTGCCTTTGCACTTAGCAATGAATTTTTACAAGAGATCGGTGTCGGTACAGAGGATTTAAATCTTATCACGGCAATATTGGTTGTTTTAGCTTTAGTCTTACCAAAACAACTGAAAAAATACTCAAAAAGAAGAGGGAAGTAAGCATGATCAATGTTGGGCAATTGCAATTGACGTTTAATCAAGGAACACCAATTGAAAATCATGTATTACGAGGTTTAAATCTCAATATCAGTGAAGGTGAGTTTGTTACTATAATCGGTAGTAATGGCGCAGGAAAGAGTTCTTTACTTAATGTGATTAGTGGTGATTTGATTGCTGATTCGGGACATGTGATTATTAATAATAAAGATGTGACTCGTTGGCCTGCTTGGAAAAGAGCCGGTATGGTTGCACGAGTATTCCAAGATCCTATGGTAGGGACATGTGAAAATCTTACTATCGAAGAAAACTTAGCGATTGCTTATAACCGAGGTAATAGTTTCACTTTACTACCAGCATTAAATCGCAAGCTGAGGGCCTTATTTAAAGAAAAACTAGCAACACTCAATTTAGGCCTTGAGAATCGCTTATCAGATATGATGGGATTATTATCAGGAGGACAAAGACAAGCAGTAAGTCTATTAATGTCGACATTACAACCATCTAAGATTTTATTACTTGATGAACACACTGCTGCACTTGATCCCAAAACAGCACAATTCGTTTTGGATCTCACTAATGAAATTGTTTTAAAAAATAAGTTAACCACAATGATGGTTACCCATTCAATGAAACAAGCTTTAGAATACGGCACTAGAACAGTCATGCTTCATCAAGGGCAAGTGGTGCTTGATGTTTCAGGGGAAAAGCGAGATAAATTAACCGTCAATGATTTATTAGAGATGTTCGAAAAAACTCGCGGTGAAAAAGTAACAGATGATGCCCTACTTTTAGGCTAATAATAAAAATTTAAAGCAATATTTATTTAATGAATATTGCTTTTTTCAATCTATTGTTCATTTATTCAATCTCCATTAACACAAAATCTAACAAGCTTTTATCACTCACTATTAATGGTTATTGATTTTGTGAGCATTCTCATCTCAAAATCCATATTTTATCTACTAAATTAACTTTCGTTTCATTTAAGCGTTATTCATCCAATCATGAAGTCATTAAACCCTTCAATTATTAATTTAATAATTTTGTTAATTTGGATGTATTTAGTATTTTAGAAAAGATTACCTTTTCCCCAAATTATCTTGTTACTAAAGATAATATGAAAGAAATTATGATGTTTTTAAGTTATAGGCAAGTAGCATTTAACGCATTAATTATTTAAAGGAAGTGTTTTGTTCTATTCTTTGATTTTCGTCGATTATTAAGCTGCTTAAAATATCAGAGAGATATAGGAATTTATTTGCTCAATAGTATTAAAAATACTGATCCCTAAATGCAAAAAAGCCCAGCATTGCTGCTGGGCTTTCGCTCTAATTTAAAAGTCTGG
>CALYPO010000029.1 GCA_945276085.1 uncultured Gilliamella sp. | reverse complement strand
AAATAAAAAGGGCTTTACAGCCCATTTCCTTGTCTAAAAAATAGTCTTTCCATACTTTTTACCACGTTTTTTGACAATTTTTCAGAGAGTTTTTGCTTACGTTGATAACTGACCGAGATAATTTTATGGGTATCTAAATGCGATAAGATAAAGTCATCACTGGTACTAATTTCGTCAACTAAACCTTTATCTTTAGCTTGAGTAGCAAACCAATGTTCGCCGGTAGCAACTTCATCTATATTGATATTAGGCCGATATTCTTTCACAAAATCCTTAAATAATAGATGCGTTTCTTCCAGCTCTTGCTTAAATTTTTGACGACCTTCATCCGTATTTTCACCAAACATCGTTAATGTACGTTTGTATTCACCTGCGGTCTGTAATTCAATATCGACATCATGCTTTTTAAGTAAACGGTTGAAGTTTGGAATTTGCGCAACCACACCAATTGAACCAACGATTGCAAAAGGTGCCGCGACTATTTTATTGGCGGTACATGCCATCATATATCCACCACTTGCAGCTACTTTATCAACAACGGCGGTAAAAGGAATATTACGTGTTCTAAAACGTAATAGTTGCGAAGCCGCTAAACCATAACCATGAACGACGCCGCCTGGGCTTTCAAGCTTAACGACAACTTCATCTTCGGGTTTAATAATGGCTAAAACCGCAGTAATTTCTTGGCGTAATTCGTCAACTTCATGTGCATCCATACTGCCATTAAACGATAACACAAATAGCTTTGGCTTGGACTTTTGCTGTGGTTCGCTTAAGGCTTCAATAGCTGAACTGTCTACAGCCGTGGTATCTGTCGTTTGTTCACTGCTTTTTATTTGTTGTTTCTTTTGTTTAATCGCTAATTTTGCTTGTTTTTTCTCATTTTTTTTCTGTTTTTTTAGATCTTTATTAAACTGTTTAGCCTCAACTTCATCCATGCTAGAGACTAACATATCATCTTTAACTTGTTCGTATTCTTCACTGATATCTTTAACAGATAGGCGTCCTGCTGCTGTTACCGATTTTCGACGTTGACTGATAATAAAAATCAGTACCGCTAAAATAGCGACTACCACTGTCACGGTCTCAGCTAAAAAAAGTGCATATTGTGAAAAAAAATTCATTTAACAATTATCCTTAGAGTGAATGTTACAATTATTATAACAATATAATAAAGGAATGTGCCGAAAATTAACAAAGATAAAATTGTTGCTTTATTCGGCAAATCAAATTATTTATACTGATAGCCTAATTTACTGTTATATGAGAATTAAAATGTCTTTACGTCCAATTACCGAAATCGCCAAGCAAGCTAATATTCCTGAGGAGTTTGTACTACCTTACGGCAAATATGTCGCAAAAATTGACTTATCACTTATAAACGCCAACCAAAATAGAGAAAATGGTAAATTAGTCCTTGTAACAGCCATTACGCCAACGCCTTTAGGTGAAGGGAAAACCGTCAATACTATTGGACTAAGTGAAGGTCTAAACTATATTGGGAAAAAAGCAATTGCTTGTATTCGTCAACCAAGTCTTGGTCCCGTTTTTGGCGTTAAAGGTGGGGCCGCCGGTGGTGGGCAAGCCGAAGTATTACCCATGGAAACCTTAAATCTACATTTAACAGGTGACATTCATGCAATTACTGCGGCTCACGATTTAGCTTCTGCTGCATTGGACTCTCGTTTATATCATGAAGATCGTTTAGGTGATGAATTTACCGCACAAACAGGGTTAGCCCGATTAAATATTGATGTCAATCGTATCGTTTGGAAACGTGTTATCGATCACAACGATCGTGCTTTACGCAATATTACTGTTGGAGTTGGTGGAGGCTTAAATGGCGTTGAAAGACGTGATGGTTTTGAAATAACAGCTGCATCAGAATTAATGGCAATTTTAGCGTTAGCCTCAGATTTACAGGATATGCGTGCTCGTATTGGTCGCATTATATTAGCTTATAATACGCAAGGCCAACCAATCACTGCCGAACAGCTTGAAGTAGCTGGCGCAATGACTGTATTACTAAAAAATGCTATTAATCCAAATTTAATGCAAACAGTTGAGAATACGCCGGTGTTAATTCATGCAGGTCCTTTTGCTAACATTGCACATGGAAACTCCTCGGTGATTGCTGACCGCATTGCATTAAAACTTGCCGACTATGTGGTTACTGAAGCTGGATTTGGTTCTGACATGGGAATGGAAAAATTCTTTAATATCAAATATCGTCAAGCAGGTATCAAAGCCGATTGCGTGGTATTAGTGGCAACTGTTCGAAGTTTAAAATCTAACAGCGGTAAATATAATATTAAACCGGGTCAAGCAATTCCAAAAGAAATCTCTGAATCTAATGTTGAATTACTTGAAATTGGCGCCGCTAACTTAGCATGGCATATCAAAAATGCCAAAAGTTATGGGCTACAAGTCATAGTTGCGATTAACCGTTTCCCACATGATAGCGAAGAAGAACTCGCATTCTTACAAAAATATGCCGTTGAACATGGCGCATTTGCTTGTGAGGTTAGCGAAGTGTTTACAAAAGGTGGCAAGGGTGCTGAAAAATTAGCTAACCATGTAGTTAAAGCGTGTGAGATGCCAAGTGAAATTAAATTACCTTACCCTAACACAATGCCACTAATTGATAAAATCCAAACTATGGTGAAAAAATACGGTGCTAACAAAGCTAACCTATCAGCTAAAGCGATCGAAAATATCAAAGAAATTGAGGCATTAAAGCTCGATCATCTACCGCTATGTATTGCTAAAACACCAATGTCAATTAGTGCTGATGCCAACTTAAAAAATGTGCCAACCAACTTTGACGTTGACATTAGCCATTTAGCAATTTCAGCAGGGGCGGGATTTATTCGTGTTTACGCAGGCAATGTGATGACTATGCCAGGGCTTGGGACTAATCCGGCTTATCGACAAATCGATATTGACAAAGATGGTAATATTGTAGGTTTAAGTTAATGCAAGAAGTGATTATGCAAACCAAACAACAATATAAAGCGTTTATTGATGAACAAAACTGTATAGGTTGTGGCAAATGCATCCGCGTCTGCCCGACAGATGCAATTGTTGGCAGCAAACAAGTATTACATACCATTTTGCCGAAGTTATGTACATCATGCAGTAATTGCATCAATACCTGCCCTACCGACTGTATTACCCTAAGTACTTTAGGTGAGGCATTAACCGAAAGTGAAGAGTTACAATTAACACAAAAAAAACAACAACGGTTAAATCACAATCAACTGGTACCACCAACGATCTTATTTCCGCGCACAATGGAAGTTAAAAACACAAGTGATACGAGTCAAAAAGATCGAAAACAATCCATTGCTGATGCAATAGCCAGAGTTAAGGCAAGAAAAAACCTCGCTAATTAGCGAGGTTTTCAATTTAAGCAGAATAAATGCTAACAACCCATTGAGCTGTTAGCATTCTCAACAATTAGTCTTTATTGTTACTTCTAAATGCGCGCTTACGATCATTTTCAGTTAAATGACGTTTACGTAAACGAATAGACAATGGCGTAACTTCGACTAACTCATCATCATCAATAAACTCTAATGCTTGTTCTAATGACATTTTCACTGGTGGTGAAAGCGTGGTTGCCTCATCAGTACCTGATGCTCGCATATTGGTTAGTTTTTTACCCGTTAAACAGTTAACAGTTAAATCATTAGAGCGTGTATGAATACCAATAATTTGACCTTCGTACACTTCGGCACCATGACCCAAGAACAACTTACCACGGTCTTGCAAGCTATAAAGTGCATACGCTAATGCTTTACCGGTACCGTTAGAAATCATCACACCATTATTACGTTGGCCAATTTCACCAGGACGAACATCATCATAATGACTAAAAGTCGAATAAAGTAAACCAGTACCTGAAGTCATTGTCATAAATTCCGTTCTAAAACCGATAAGACCACGACTAGGAATGACATAATCTAAACGCACACGCCCTTTACCATCAGGTAACATATTGGTTAAATCACCTTTACGCAAACCAAGTGCTTCCATCACTGAACCTTGATGTTGTTCTTCAATATCAAGCGTTACTTGTTCAAAAGGTTCTTGTTTTTTACCGTCGATTTCACGATAAATAACTTTAGGACGCGAAACACCTAACTCATAACCTTCACGGCGCATATTTTCAATTAACACAGATAAGTGCAACTCACCGCGACCCGACACTTTAAATGCATCAGGATCAGGCGTTTCCTCAACACGAAGTGCCACATTATGAACCAGTTCTTTTCTTAAACGTTCAAGAATTTGACGAGAAGTGACAAACTTACCTTCCTTACCGGCAAAAGGTGAACTATTAACATTAAAGAACATGGTAACCGTTGGTTCATCTACGGTTAACGCAGGTAGAGCTTCAACACAACTATTATCACAAATCGTATCAGAAATACCCAATTCACCAAGACCAGTTAAAGCAATAATATCACCCGCTTCGGCAACTTCAGCTTCATAACGTTGCAAGCCTAAATGACCTAAAACTTGACCCACTTTACCAGTACGTTTGTTGCCCTCACTATCAACAATTGTTACTTGTTGATTTGGTTTAACTCGACCACGTTTAATACGGCCAATCCCGATAACACCAACATAATTATTATAATCAAGTTGTGAGATTTGCATTTGGAATGGACCATCTAAATCGACTTTTGGTGGCTCAACATATTTCACAATTGCTTCAAATAATGGTGTCATGTCTTGCGCCATATGCTCATGATCAAGACCTGCAATACCCATTAATGCTGAAGCATAAACTATTGGGAAATCTAACTGTTCATCAGTTGCACCCAAATTAACAAATAGATCAAAGACTTGATCAACAACCCAATCAGGTCTTGCGCCTGGACGGTCAACTTTATTAATAACAACAATTGGTTTTAACCCATAAGCAAACGCTTTTTGTGTTACAAAACGGGTTTGTGGCATAGGACCATCCATTGCATCAACCAGCAATAATACCGAATCAACCATCGACATTACGCGTTCAACTTCACCACCAAAATCAGCATGTCCTGGGGTATCAACGATGTTAATGCGATACCCATTCCAATTAATAGCCGTATTTTTAGCTAAAATAGTAATACCACGCTCTTTTTCAAGCGCATTTGAGTCCATTATTCTTTCATTGTCATCACCACGCAAATTATCAAGCGTGCCTGATTGTTTTAATAGTTTATCAACCAAGGTTGTTTTACCATGGTCAACGTGAGCAATAATGGCTATATTTCTTAAATTTTCAATCACAATTAAAATCCCAATTAGGAGACAGATTCTTTAGGCGCAATATTGTACACCTTTTTACTCGAAATGTTGATCTATATCACAAAGTTTATTTATCAGACTATTTATTGGTAAAAAATCAATAAAAATCTTATTGTTTTACACCATCTAAAACTGATGGAGCACAGACTTGCTGATAAAATTGTGCGGCAAATTCATCAACCTTTGCCCAATTGGTATATTCAATCACAGGTTTAGTCACATCAGTATCGCCCTTTCCTAACCACATAATAAAGCGAATCATATTACGATCGAACCAATTATATTGAGGATAATAAAGTGCACCAGCAAAAACCGCTTTAATGGTCGGATTCCAGGCAATTTTAGCTAAAAACTTTTTAGTATATAAATTGGTTTCTGGCGTATTTTTATTTGGCTTACGAGCCACCACATTGACACCAAAAAAACCAGATCGAATGGTATTTAATTGCTGATAATTATCATCGATAAATTGCTTCATCACTTTACTATAAAAACCATAACGTATTGAAGATCCCAACAAAACTGCCTGATATTTAGTTAAATCAATATGGCTATCAGGCAAAAGTTGAATAACATCACAGTCGCATTTATCACCAAGCTGTGTTTTTATGCGTTGCATGATTTTGAGGGTTTGCTTTTCATGCGTAGTATAAAGTAATAAAACTTTCACAACATGACTCATAACATTGCTTCCTTATCTAATAAGACATTGGCAAATTTCACTATTACTTTTTTCATGATAAAAATTAATAAATTCGGGGTGATTTCATTAAAAACTTTGATTATAGTAATAAACAAATTTACACAAAATTAAAGAAACCGGACAGATTATGACGATTTCAGTTCCAAAACTTAGTGCTATTATTTTGGCGGCAGGGAAAGGCACACGGATGTACTCCAACCTACCTAAAGTTTTACATAAAATTGGCGCTAAACCGATGTTACAACATGTTATTGACACAGTTCAACAACTAAATATCGATCAGATCAATATTGTTTATGGTCATGGAAAAGAGCAATTAGAACACGCACTCAAAAATCAACCTGTGCACCTTATTTATCAAGCAGAGCAGCTCGGTACGGGACATGCAGTACAACAAGCTATTCCTCATATTGCAGATAACCAAGACATTTTAATTTTATACGGTGATACCCCGCTCATATCACAACAAACTTTAGAAAACTTAATTACCAGCAAACCAGAACAAGGCATAGCACTATTAACGGTTATACTTGATGATCCAACAGGTTATGGCAGAATAGAACGGAAAAATGATCAAGTCGTTGCCATTGTCGAACAAAAAGATGCGTCACCAGAGCAACAAAAAATAAATGAAGTCAACACCGGCATAATGCTTGTTACTGGTAAACTACTTAAAAAATGGCTATCGCAAATAACCAATAACAATGCCCAAAAAGAATATTACCTAACCGATATCATTGCGCTGGCACATCAAGATGGCTACCCTATCCTGACATCTCACCCCGTGCAACAATTTGAGGTAGAAGGTGTAAATAACCGCTTACAATTAGCCACCCTAGAACGCCAATACCAGCATCAACAAGCACAAAACTTATTACTAGCGGGTGTAACATTACTCGATCCTAACCGCTTTGATTTACGCGGTACACTTACCCACGGTAAGGATGTCACCATCGACAGTAATGTTATCATTGAAGGGCAGGTAAAGTTAGGCAATAACGTCACCATTGGTGCAGGTTGTATTTTAAAAAATTGCACTATTGACGACAATTCAATCATAAGTCCTTACAGCATAATCGAAGATTCAACCATCGCACAGCAATGCACTATAGGTCCATTTGCTCGACTCAGACCCGGTTCACAGCTTGATGAACAAGCCCATGTAGGTAACTTTGTCGAACTCAAAAAAGCTCATCTAGGCAAAGCAAGCAAAGCGGGGCATTTAAGTTATCTTGGTGATAGTGAAATCGGCAACAACGTCAATATTGGCGCAGGCACCATCACCTGTAATTACGATGGCGCAAACAAATTTAAAACCATTATACAAGATGACGTATTTGTCGGCTCCGACTCTCAGCTAATTGCTCCAGTTAACATTGGTAAAGGTGTCACTATTGCTGCCGGCACAACTGTCACCACCAACGTTAAGGATAATGAATTGGTAATAAGCCGAGTAAAACAAAAACAGATTTCTGGTTGGAAACGTCCAACAAAGTTAAACAATAAGGAATAAATTATGTGTGGAATTGTGGGTGCTATCGCCAAACGTGATATTGCTGAAATATTACTGGAAGGATTAAAACGTCTGGAATACCGAGGATATGACTCAGCAGGACTTGCTATTATCTCACCAACAGGCGAACTGCAACGCGTTCGGCGTGTAGGAAAAGTACAAGCATTAAAAGATGCGGTTGAAGCCCATCCACTTAAAGGCAGTACAGGAATAGCCCATACCCGCTGGGCAACTCATGGTGAACCTGTCGAACGCAATGCCCATCCACATGTATCAGATTTTATTGCTGTTGTTCACAATGGTATCATCGAAAACTTCGAACCTTTACGTGAAAAACTCATTGCCAAAGGTTACCAATTTCGTTCAGAAACTGATACAGAGGTGATTGCCCACTTAATTCACGACATCATATCAACTGAAGGTTGCTCATTATTTGAAGCAGTACAAAAAGCCATACCTCAATTAAGAGGTGCTTACGGCACCGTTATAATGGATACACGTAATCCCGATATTTTGGTTGCGGCTCGTTCAGGCAGCCCTCTCGTGATTGGCTGTGGTGTTGGTGAAAACTTCATTGCTTCCGATCAACTTGCCTTACTGCCGGTTACACGTCAATTCATCTATTTAGAAGAAGGTGATATCGCACTAGTAACACATCGCACCGTGACCATATTAGATAAAAACTTTCGCGAAACAACGCGCCCTTGTGTTGAATCTGATGCTAGATACGATGCCGGAAGTAAAGCTGGTTTTAATCACTATATGCAAAAAGAGATTTATGAACAACCAAACGCCATTAAAAATACCCTTGAAGGTCGTATGCAACATGGCAAAGTTGACTTATCCGAACTGGGTGAAAAGGCTGAAACCATCTTAAAACACGTAGAACATGTACAAATTGTTGCATGTGGAACAGCGTATAATGCCGGCATGGTTGCGCGATATTGGTTCGAAGCTTTAGCGGGTATACCTTGCGACGTCGAAATCGCTTCAGAATTTCGTTACCGTAAGCCTGCTCGTCGCAAAAACAGCCTATTTATCACCCTATCCCAATCAGGCGAAACCGCAGACACTCTAGCAGCACTACGGTTAGCGAAAGAAAATAACTACCTAAGCACATTAGCTGTTTGTAATGTGGCGGCATCAACACTAGTACGTGAAGCAGATTTGGTACTCCTTACCAAAGCAGGGGTTGAAATTGGCGTAGCATCGACTAAAGCCTTCACGACGCAATTAACCGTACTCCTTTTATTAGTTGCCAAACTTGGGCGACTCAATGACATGGCCGAAAGCACCGAGCAAGCAATAGTCCATGCACTACAAACCTTACCAAATCGTATAGAACAAGTTTTAATGACAGAGCCAGAAATCAAAAAACTCGCGGGGCAATTTGTCGATAAGCATCATGCGCTATTTTTAGGACGAGGTGATGAATACCCAATAGCCATGGAAGCGTCCTTAAAGCTAAAAGAAATATCCTACATTCATGCCGAGGCTTACGCAGCAGGCGAGCTCAAGCACGGCCCATTAGCACTCATTGATGCAGATATGCCTGTCATCGTGATGGCACCAACGAATGAAATGCTAGAAAAATTAAAATCCAATATCGAAGAAGTTCGAGCGCGAGGCGGTCAACTATACGTATTTGCCGAACAAGAAGCAGGATTTGTCAGTGATGACACAATGCACATCATCAACCTACCACATATAGAAGAACTCACTGCGCCAATCTACTACACGGTTCCAACACAGCTACTGGCGTATCACGTAGCATTAATTAAAGGAACAGACGTCGATCAGCCAAGAAATCTGGCAAAATCGGTAACAGTAGAGTAAGTTTCGCTATATAAAATGTGAGGAATTAATGTAGGTTTTGATATCATCATCAAAACCTATGTTTCCACATTAAACCAATCAGATAAAGATTGAAAACACTTACCCAAAAAAATCTTTATAACAATTAAACCACTTTTTCCCCTGATAAAAACGCATATTTGACTGCTACAAAGCCAAAATTGAATTGGTCGTTAACCAATCAGTGAGTCATTAAAAATAACAAAATCACCAATATTCTAACTTACGATAAAAAGTAGTATTGGTCACACCATCGGGCGTTATGCAATACCCATATGTCCAATCACCGTGTTGATTATGTTTAGCAAATGTACATTTGATATTGTATGAATTCGAATTGTCAGTTTGATTATTTTTAGATTGACCATTATTCACATCATCATCAATGCTTTTACTTTTGACTCTTATCAACCAACCAGCTGGATTATAGAAATATTCACCTAAACTACACCCATCATCCCAGCATTCAGTATAACGAACAACTTTATTATTTGCGTATTCATATCGCCTTTTTAACGGTTGTTGCCAAACCGCATCATCAGTATTTTTCTCAATAAGTTGACCTGACTGATTATAGATAAGTGAACTGACATTTTGTTGCTTATCATCAACAATCGAAGTAATGTTCTGCTGTTCATTTAATTTAAACCAAAGTTTTTTATTAAGATATTTGATTGAATGAACGGAATAATCAACATCAATATTATACTGTGCATCACTGGTAATAGCTTTTTCAAAAAAACCTTGCTCATTTGCATGGTAAATTGTTTTTAACGGGCCATCATTATCTTGAGCGTAAGTTGTAATTATCTGTTTTTTTATTATTTTTTCAGTAGGCATGAATTCAGGATCGGAAAAGATATTATAACTATTATTAATATGGATAGGATTAATTTCGTTTGCAAAGCACAATCCATTAAATAAAAAAAGACAACTTAAACTGATTAAAAATTTTTGCATAATTCGATTCTGATTATTTTTTGTTATTTAAATTTATAAAAATTATACAATTAATCTTACAAAGATGCATTAATAAAACTTACGCTTTAAACATAGTTTACCGATACCCCTTATGGCTTCCGCAAAAATTGTGATCTTAATCACAAAAATAAAAAATAGCCCCATACAAACACTGTGACCCTGATCACATTTGTCAATTTTTTTGGATGAATCAAATAACGATATCCTTCTACAATAGCTGCATAATGATTATATCAATCAATAAGGAAAGATTTAAATTATGACAAGTGCAAACATCAAATTGAAAGTCCAAAATTTTGGGCGATTCCTAAGTAATATGGTGATGCCCAATATTGGCGCATTTATCGCTTGGGGCTTTATCACCGCGATTTTTATACCTACCGGTTGGTTTCCAAACGCGACCGTAGCTAAATTAGTTGAACCTATGATTACCTATTTATTGCCACTGTTAATTGGATATACAGGCGGTAAATTAGTCCATGGTGAACGAGGTGCGGTTGTTGGTGCAATCACAACGATGGGCGTTATAGTCGGTTCGTCAATTCCAATGTTTTTAGGTGCAATGATAGTCGGTCCACTTGGAGGATGGGTCATTAAACATTTTGATAAAGCTGTTGATGGTAAAATCAAAAGTGGATTTGAAATGTTAGTGAATAACTTTTCGGCCGGTATTATTGGCATGTTACTCGCTTTATTGTCATTTTTTGCAATTGGCCCTTCTGTTGTTGTCGCATCAAGTGTATTAGCGCAAGGTGTCGATTTTATGGTCCAGCATAATTTGTTACCATTAACTTCAATCATTGTTGAGCCAGCTAAAATATTATTTTTAAATAATGCCATTAACCATGGTGTATTTTCACCTTTAGGAATTCAACAAGCAGCTGAGCACGCTCAATCAATATTCTTTTTGATCGAAGCAAATCCTGGTCCTGGTTTAGGTTTGTTAGTTGCTTATATGTTATTTGGTAAAGGCGCGGCTAAAGGCTCAGCAAGTGGCGCGGCAATTATTCATTTCTTTGGTGGTATTCATGAAATTTACTTTCCCTATGTGTTGATGAATCCTCGCTTAATTATTGCCATGATTTTAGGTGGCATGACTGGTGTATTTACATTGACGTTATTTGGTGCTGGATTAAGTTCTCCCGCTTCACCTGGATCTATTATTGCGGTTCTTGCTGTAACACCCAAAGATTCGATTGTTGGTGTAAGTGTTTCAGTACTTGCGGCGGCGGCTGTTACTTTTGTGGTTGCATCAATTCTATTAAAAACGACTAAATCTGCAACGAAAAGTCTTGATGAAGCAAAATCCGATATGTCGGCAATGAAAAGTGAAGCAAAAGGTAATAAAAATAGTGAATTAGATTTAACTCAAGTGAAAAAAATCATTGTTGCCTGTGACGCTGGAATGGGCTCAAGCGCAATGGGTGCTGGCGTTTTACGAAAAAAAATTCAGGATGCTAATTTAGATATTAATGTCAGCAACACCGCGATTAATAATTTACCGATTGAAGTCGATATTGTTATCACTCATAAAGATCTCACCGATCGAGCCAAACAATATGCCCCTAACGCACATCACATATCATTAACTAACTTTTTAGATAGTGAATTGTATACTCAATTAGTTAATGATTTAATCCATGCTAACAATAAAAAATCATCGACTGTATCAAGCGACAACTCACAATCGTTTGGGCATAAACCCTTATTTAAGCTAAGCGAAAAAAACATTTTCCTAAACTTAACAGCCAACACCAAAGAAGAAGCGATTCGTTTTGCAGGTCAAAAACTCGTGGATAATGGATATGTAAAACCCGCTTACATCGAAGCAATGCTTGAACGTGAAAAATTAACTTCTACTTATTTAGGTGAATCGATAGCTGTGCCACATGGTACTATCGAATCCAAAGATGAAGTCATTACAACAGGTATTGTATTTTGCCAATATCCATCGGGTGTTCAATTTGGTGAAGAAGAAAGTGATAAAGCCAAAATAGTCATTGGTATTGCCGCTCGCAATAATGAGCATCTAAGTGTCATTGCAAAACTAACTAATGCACTTGATGATGAAAGCATTATTGCTAAACTGGCTAGTACAAATAGTATTGAAGAAGTTTTAGCGATATTAAGCTAAAACAAGGTGTAATTCATTTATTATGAAATTACAACTAATAAATTGATTATTAAATATATTGTTAAGGGTTATTATTATGCAAGCATTACACTTTGGTGCCGGCAACATCGGCCGAGGTTTTATCGGAAAATTACTGTCAGACACAGGCATACATGTTACCTTTGCTGATGTAAATCAACAAATTATAGATGCCATTGCTGAGCGCCATGAATATCCGGTAAATGTGGTTGGCGAGCAATCGACGACAGAAATAGTTAAAAATGTCGATGCTATCAATAGTACATCAGCAGAAGTTATCGACTACATCACTAAGGTCGATTTAATTACGACAGCGGTTGGCCCACAAATTTTAACAAGAATTGCCCCTGCTGTTGCCCAAGGTATTATTGCCCGACACCAACAAGGTCAGACAAAACCACTCAATATCATTGCTTGTGAAAACATGGTA
Organism: uncultured Gilliamella sp.; assembly: GCA_945276085.1. Lineage (GTDB taxonomy): Bacteria > Pseudomonadota > Gammaproteobacteria > Enterobacterales > Orbaceae > Gilliamella. Next base: position 3,699 of record CALYPO010000029.1, on the reverse strand, counting down.
CGCGGTACTAGCCAATTTAAGCAAGAAATTGTTAAAGCCTTACCTCAGCACCTACATCAATGGGTAAATAGTCATATTGGTTTTGTGGATTCTGCTGTTGATCGCATAGTACCGCCTGCAACATCAAAAACAGGCGATATACTTGAAGTTACCGTTGAAACTTTTTCTGAATGGATTGTGGACGAAACCCAGTTTGTTGGCACCATTCCATCAATTAACGGAATGCAACCAGTTGATAATTTGATGGCTTTTGTCGAACGCAAACTATTTACGCTAAATACGGGACATGCTATTACCGCTTACTTAGGCTTTTATAATAATATTAGCACCATTCGTGATGCAATTTTAGATGAACGAATTCGGTTAATTGTTCGCGGAGCAATGGAAGAAAGTGGTTTAGTATTAATCAAACGTTATAATTTTGATGAACAAAAACATATGGCGTATATCGAAAAAATCTTAACCCGTTTTGAAAACCCTTATTTACACGATGATACTGCTCGAGTAGGACGCCAACCAATACGCAAATTGGGTGCCGGCGATCGTTTAATTAAACCGCTTCTTGGAACCGTTGAATATCAAGTTAAAAATACGAATTTACTTATTGGTATTGCAGCAGCACTTAACTACCGTAACAACGATGATGAACAAGCAGTCGAGTTGGCCAAACTTATCCTAGAAAAAGGTGTGAAACAAGCTTTTTCTGAGCTCTCAGGTATTGATGTTAATAATCCTATTGTTAAGCAGATTGAAGAAATTTATACTGCAATGCAAAATCATCAATTTATTTAACTTCTAATGCCCGAATCGATATTACAAGAAGATACGATACTTGAAAAACTTAACCAGCAAGCTGATATTTACAACTTGCTGGTAGTTGCAATTAAATTAATTAATGACAGTGTTAATCAATTGATTCTAAAGGTTTTTCGTAAAGAGCCGCATGCTATAAAATTTGTGATCCCCTCGTTAGTGGGTAAAAATGGACCGCTTAATGATACCTCTGTATGCTTAAAACTACTGTATGCTTTAGGCATTATCAGCCGTGAAGATTATGAAGACATAGAACTATTAATTGCCATTTTAGAAGAACTTGAACAAGATGATAAAAGCTACACCTATTTAGATGATGAAATTCTTGGACCAATTAGCTTATTACATGATATGGTACTGCCACCTAATTGGGCATCACAACACGAAAAGGCCAAGCAATCGGGTATTGTTGACACCTTAAAATCGTCCATGTTTCAAAATCGCTATCAACAAATGATTCGTTCAGCATTAATCATCGCGATCACAGATTTGACGCTTCGAATTGTTAATAAACAAAAAATTGATTATTTCCCATAAATTTTGCAGTGATTTGACTTAATTTACCTGAAAAAGTAATGCGTTTTAATCATGGCTTTTGTTGTTACATTCAATGTTGGCTAAAAGCTTATAACTAACGATTTAATTGAGTGATTATTTTTTTCACAAAATTATCGATTATTTAGTCATTTTATTATTCTATTTGAGCTTTATTTCCCACAGTTACTATTAGTCGGTATAATGCCTACAATTTTATTGTTAAGTGGATTATGCATGAAAACATTATTTGCCAGTACTTCACGAGGTCTGGAAGAGTTATTAAAAAAAGAGTTGGAACAAATTGGCGCTAGCGAGTGTAGAATTGTGCAATCGGGCGTCTATTTTAATGCTGACGAAACAACATTATATCAATCGTTATTATGGTCTCGTTTAGCATCACGTATTTTATTACCTATTGCCGAATTTGATATTTATAGCGATTTAGATCTTTATTCGTGTGTAGTTAATATTAAATGGACGGATATTTTTGCGGTCGATAACTCGTTTGTGATTAATTTTATTGGCGTAAATGATTTTATTCGCAATAGTCAATATGGTGCCTTAAAGATTAAAGATGCCATAGTTGACCATTTTACAAGACATACTAACGAGCGACCTAATGTAGCTAAGCAAGATCCTGATATTCGTCTTTATGCTTATCTTAATAAAAATCGCGTTACACTTTCTTTAGATTTAAGTGGTGACAGTTTGCACCAGCGAGGCTACCGCCAACAAACTGGGCAAGCACCGTTAAAAGAGAGTTTAGCTGCGGCAATCATTATGCGCTCTGGCTGGCAAAACGATGAACCATTAATCGATCCTATGTGTGGATCGGGCACACTTCTAATCGAAGCAGCAATGATCGCATCAAAAATTCCACCAGGACTACATCGCAAACAATGGGGCTTTTTTGCTTGGAAAGGATTTAATCCAACACGCTGGAATGAACTACTTTTTGCTGCTAAACACAATATTTGCAAAAGCACGACTCCATTTATCGGTTACGATAATAATTCGGTTGTTCTTCAGCGCGCTGAACAAAATGCAATTCAAGCGGGAGTAGGTGATTTAATTACTTTTGCTATGCAAGATGTCACTCAACTCACCAACCCTTTGCCTACAGCGCCTACAGGGATGATTATTAGTAACCCACCTTATGGAGAACGCTTAGAAAGCGAACCTGCACTTATTGCCTTACATACGGCATTAGGTCAACGAATTAAACAAAACTTTGGTGGGTGGCGATTATCATTATTCAGTGGTGCACCACAATTATTAGATTGCTTACAGATGCGCGCCGATAAACAGTTTAAAGCCAAAAATGGACCTTTAGATTGTGTGCAAAAAAATTATGTTATTGCTAAACGAGAAAATTCACAATCACTCAATCCACCAACTTTACCGGCTTTGGATTTTACTAATCGATTACGTAAAAATAAACAAAAACTGGAAAAATGGGCGGCACAACAACAGTTAGAATGTTACCGTCTGTATGACGCTGATTTGCCGGAATATAATGTTGCAATCGATCGATATAAAGATAAAGTCGTGATTCAAGAATATGCTGCGCCGAAAACTATTGAAGAACAAAAAGCCAGACAACGTTTGTTTGATACTATCAACGCCACGATGTCAGTACTTGAACTTAATGCCGATCAATTAGTGTTAAAAACCCGTGAAAAACAGAAAGGTAAACAGCAATACCAAAAACTTGCACAAAAACAAGATTACTTTTTAGTGCATGAATATGCTATTAACCAACGTCGTACCCAATTTTGGGTCAATGTCACTGATTACTTAGATACGGGTCTATTTTTAGATCATCGTTTAGCACGTAAAATGATTGGCGAAATGAGTGAAGGTAAAGATTTTCTCAACCTATTTGCTTATACAGGCAGTGCAAGTGTTTATGCTGGGCTTGGCAACGCTAAATCAACAACTACCGTTGATATGTCGCGCACCTACTTAGAATGGGCGGATCGTAATTTAAAACAAAATGGTTTAACAGGTAAAAAGCATCGTTTAATTCAAGCTGACTGCTTGCTTTATTTAGCACAAAGTGAAGAACAATTTGACTTAATTTTTATCGATCCACCAACGTTTTCAAATTCAAAAAGAATGCATGATACGTTTGATGTGCAGCGTGATCACCTAAAATTGATGACTGATTTAAAACGCTTATTACGACCTAACGGCACGATTGTTTTTTCCAATAATAAACGCGGATTTAAAATGGATGCTGACGGCATGCTAAAATTAGGACTGACCTATCAAGACATTACCGACAAGACCCAGTCGCTAGATTTTAAACGTAACAAACATATTCATTGCTGTTTTATTGTTAGACAT
>CALYPO010000028.1 GCA_945276085.1 uncultured Gilliamella sp. | reverse complement strand
TGTGATATCACTAAATCTTCTGTTGCCAATGCATATGAAAATAACGAAAACAAACCCACTATAGTCAGTACTAAACAATTTTTCTTCATATCTTTATCCTACAACTTTTTTGATTTCATCAATTCGAGTTAGATTATTCGATGCTCTTTTTGATATTAATTGAATTTAAATGGACATGTTGCGATCACAATCACAACTTGATGATTATCATTGGAAAATACTGTCATATAAAAATGACTGATAAAAGCCATGCAATGATACATGGCTTTCACTATTATGGTTGTGATGATTTATTTTTAATGATCATTTGTACAGGATAATGATCAGAGTAATTATCCGTAAAATCGTCTTTTAAGACTTTAACCTCAATAACGTCGTTTTTTAATGGGGGGGATATATAAATATAATCATAACGCAGCGGTGTTGAAGCTTGATCGTAAAATACTTTGGTTGGCGCTGTCGCAATAAATTCTTTATTTGTAATTTTCAACGCATCAATAAACCCTGCATCCAATAAATTTTGTTGAACGGTATAACTTAATTGTCCATTAACAAGATTTTCTAATATCGGTCTTTGTTTCTGTTTTTCTTTGATATCGTTTAACAGATTACTTTTATCGTAGGTTTCTTTATCCGCAGGTGAAAAAGAGTTTAAATCACCAGCAATAATCCATTTACCATTTGGATCACGGCTATATTTGATAGAATCGATAATTAAGTTCATTTCATCAATTCTTTTTTCTGTCCAAAATGGATTCATATGGGTAATAACAAAATGATAATTGCCAATATCGGCATACAGCGCACCATGCCATAGATTATCCACGACTTTATCAACATTGACTATAGGGTATTTTGACGTAATGGCGACAGGGAAAAAAGCGGCATCATCAGGTTTTTCTTTCAATAATACCGCATATTTATGTCCATAACTTGCGGCAAATTTTTCAAGCTTTTCACGAGTAAAAAAATTCATTTCTTGCCAGGCAATAATATCGGCATCTTGTGCTTTTGCCCATTCGATAAATTTCTGTTTTCCGTCTGTTTCGTCTAATTTCATACCATTATAGACATTGTAACTAATGATTTTAAGGTCTTTCACATCGTCAATTGAAGCAAATACAGTTGAAGTACTTAGGATAAAACTACTGATAATGGCTGCTAATTTTAATTTCCTTTTAATCATAATGATATACCTTTCTTTAATTAAGATTGGTTATTAGTATGAGGTTGATTGAGGTTTAAAAAAATATTTTTTTCTGATTTTTGTGATGTATATCAATATATTTTTATCTAGGTTAGTGTTTTTTATGACGAATCAGTCAGCAATCAACGAAGTATTCCTTATAAAAATAGATTTTTTATTGATTATTGTTTGAAAATTAAGACATAAAATGAGTAAAAATTATTTTATGCCTTAACACAAAAAAGACGAAGTTTAATGCTTATATCAACACTTCAATTCCTTTTATTCTTGCAAGATAACAAAATTCAAATCGCTAATTGATTCGAGTGCATCAGCAATATCATTTAATGCTTCACTATAACCATCACAATTTTTGAAAGCTTCGGTGTTGGCATCGATTATTGTTGATTTAAAATCTTTATAACCCTCACTAAAATCACTTCCTGTTAAGGTTAAAATTTGCTGCCAATTATTGAGTTTTGCTTGAATATCATTACGTCCTTGTTCACAAGCGATAGAATTTAAAGCAATATCAGGAATAGAAAACGCCGGTAATTTGTTTAATTCAGGTGTACGTTCAACAAAACGTACTCTATCTAAAGGTAGATCATAATCATCTAATTCTTCTACATATTCTGGCGCAATTTTCCAAAACTCCGCTTCCCGGTATATTTTTTTTATCGTCGAGAATTTGGTAGAGTCCCTGATCGTTATTTTCTCTGGTACAGGTTTGTCAAGATCATATTTCCACCAATATTCGCTTTGATCAATAAATAAGTCATTTGTCACACTAAGAGGTAACTCTATTTCCTTTACCTTTCCATCATACATTATTGATACAGTGGTCATACTTGATTTTTTGGACATTAGTAGCATACCATAATCAGCAGGTTTCATTTTTTCGTCGATAAAATAGAAGTTCATTATTACGTAATTATTTAATGTTGGATTAATGATATTAAGTTCATTCTTTCGATTGGGTTTTACCAGAATATTTAAAGTTTCTTGGTTATAAACTAGAGTATGTTTACCAAATTCAAAAGAGTAAGCGATCTTTGAAACTGGAGGAATAACGTGTTCAGTTCCATCAATGGTTACTTTTATTTCGTTCGAAGTTGGATTATCGATCATAGTTTGAATTTTACTTGGTACAAAACAGCCGACTAAAGCCAAACTGCAAACAACAATTAAAAAATATTTAATTTTAGTCATTACTTTTATTTCATTTTATCTTTTTTGGGGATTGCGATTTTACCACAATCATATATAAACACCACGCAAAAATTACAAATATTTCATTTATAATCAATAAGATAAATAAATTAAAAAAAGAAAAAATTGTAAATATTGGAATGAATATTCTAAATAAAAAATGAAAAAAATTTTTTAGATTTAAATAATGTTAAGTGAAAAAAATAACGATTTGTTTAATAGAACCTAATGTCACTTTATAACCCTAAAAAACTTAACATAGCATGATTAGCTGTTATTTAATGGGTTGAAAATAACTTTAAAGCAAAATGGAGCGAAGGTAAATTTCAAATGCTGATAAGATTAAATGATTAGATTTGATAATAAAACCAATATCTTTTATCCACCTAAAGATATTGGTTGTTTTTTAACTATTCTATTTTGGCCAAATAAATCGACCTTTAGCGTCCGGATCTTCTTCAATAAATTTTTTAAGTTTATCGGATTGGTAAAGTTGCTTAACGTCATTTGCCCATGCCGTATTGAGATTTTCTTTTTTAACAACGACCATTAACTCTAAATTGGGCGATAATTCTTCTTGAATTAAAATATTATCTGCTGGTACTTTACTTAACCATGCTACCCCTCCAGGCATAATTGCATAATCAACTTCGCCAAGTACTCGCGGAATAATTTCGGATAAAAGCGTTTTAAATTTCAAATTATAACTGTTTTCTATTATATCATTTAATGTAATTATGCCTGATTGTGCGTCAGGTTTAAGCTTGATCCAGCCTATTTTTTGTAACAACAATAATGATCGAGAAGTGTTGGAGGGATCATTCGGGATTGCAATGATTTGATTGGATGCAATATCATTGATTGAATGATGTTTCTGTGAAAATAGAGCGGCAGATATGGAAGGAATGTGTACTAAAGAGACAAGGTCGTTATGGGTCTCTTTGTTATAGACGTCAAGATAATCTTGATGCTGTGCAGCATTCATATCAATACTCCCTTCAACCAGCGCGGTATTGGCATCCCGCAAAGAACTAAAATTGACCAGTTTGACGCTGTAGCCTTTTTTTTCTAATTCGGGCTTAACCACTCGCTCCATTAAAATGTTGTGCATACTAGGGGGTAATCCAACTATGATCTCTTTTTTGTCTGATTGTTTTATGTCCTTGCTTTTGTCTGTGTCACAACCTATCAACACGAGCCCCAATAATATTAAGGTAGGTAAATATAAATATTTTTTCATTATCATTCCTTCTGGATTGTGTTTGCAATATTTACAAAATATAACTCTTTGTTAATGTGTGTTATTTTTATAACGATAGGATATTTAGGATTATAATTATCAAGCTTTCATTTTGATAATACTTAAAGTTTATATCATTATTCGATTAAGATATATAAATTTTCTGTTTAATCGCTGATCTATTTGTGGTTAAATATATTCGTCATTCAGGACGTTCAAATAAATATAAAGGATTAAAAAGCATGAAAATATATATAATCCCCCTCATCTATAGTTGCTTACTATTGACTTTGTTAGGATGTGATAATAAGCAAAGCGATTCTAAAATTATCATCAATAATTATATTAATAATGGTCAATATGATGTTGCTCCTCACTCAAAACTGATTAAAAAGCAGCGGTTTGAAGGAAGCTATTTTGGTACGATTGAAACGAACGCAGATGGTTTGATCACCTTTTACAATTTGAACGATAAAAAAGTCTATTTTGATTATCAGCAGTCACAATATATGATCAAAAATCAGGAACTTTCAAAATACAAAATTAATGTTGATGATAAACAAAATATTGTTTCGATAACTGACTCATCCGGCAACGAAGTTATCCGCTCAACCTATGACGAACAAGGACGAGTTGTGAAACTTGAAAACAGCATTATTGGTGGTTCAAATTATCTATTTATTAATCAAATTACTTATAAAAATGAATTAGTTGTTGAAAGAGACTATGAAATTTTTGATAAAACAGATGAAGCAAATATCGTTCCACTTTACCTCAATAAAAAGCAATACTTTTATAATGCAGAAAAGCAGCTCATTAATAGCGTCGAACATGCTTTTATTGCTCAAAATGGTCAATATGAAAGCAATGAACACAATCAATTAATCCCCACAGAGCAATTAAACTGCGTTTACGATGATCCTAACCAGTATGGTGATTGGACAAAATTATATTGTTTAAACGAACAAGAAGAAACAAAGCGATTTATTTTACGCTCTTTCGAATACTATGACTAATGAAGGAAACAGCAATGAAAAGGATCATTTTCGTATGTGGTTTATCAATCATTCTATTTGGTTGCAATAAAAATGAAAAACTGAGTAATGTTGAGCTCACTAACAACTATTTATTGTTTAGTAGTGTTGAGAATATTCCGTATTCAAAACTGATTAAGCAACAAAAGATTATTGGCAGCGATCGCCAACAATATCTATCAGATGATAAAGGTTTCATTGTCTCAGTTGATATTGATCATGTGAAGATCACAAACGACTATGCGACGAAAAAAAGCCATTTTTCGATAGATAATCAATATGATTTGGATTTAAATATGGAACTGGATGATAAGCAGAATCTTTTGCATTTAGAAGATTTAGCCAAAAAGATCGAATGGTCTTCAACTTATGATGATCAAAATAGAATAATAAAAATCGAGCGTATTTCCAATCCATCGACGATCAGTGATATTCAGTATGAAAATGGAAATATTTCTCGAATTGTTAATACTTATATCTTAAAAATGGATTTAGCCAATGTTTACACGTCAAGCGAAGAAAAGATATTTTTATATAACGATAAAAATCAATTAGATAAAGTTATCATTAAATTTTTTGATGACAAAGAGTCCAAACCAACAGAGACAAAAAGATGTTCCTTTTATGGATATAATGAACAAGGTGATTGGACGAAGTCATATTGTTTAAAAATGAATGAGAATTTTACTTATTTTAATTCACGAAAAATTGACTATTAAAAGTGTTCAAATAAGCTAATTTAATATGATTCTCCCTAATACTGGATAATGCTATTAAGGAGAATTGACCTACTTGCTCACTTATAATGCGCCTACAATTCGATGCGGAATATATAACTCTTCAAGATAAGTGATATCCTCTGGGGTTAACGAGACGTTTAACGACCCAACTGCATCATCTAAGTACTTCGTTTTTGTCGCACCAATAATCGGTGAGGTAACACCTTTCGCAAACTGCCATGCTAATGCTATTTGAGTCATTGTTACGCCATATTTTTCAGCAAGTTCATGTACTCTTTTTACTATATTAGTATCGGTTTGTTGGGTACTATCATATTTTTCGATAGCGGTTTTATCCGTTTTGCTACGTAACGTATCAGTCGTCCACTCTAATCGAGCAAGACGACCAGCAGCTAAAGGACTATAGGGTGTTAATGAAACATTAAATTGTTTACAAATTGGAATTAATTCTCTTTCATCTTCACGATACAATAAATTATAGTGATTTTGCATCGAGACAAATTTCGTCCAACCGTTTTGCTCAGCAGCAAGTTGCATGTTATAAAATTGGTAGCCATACATCGCAGAAGCACCTAGTGCTCGAACTTTTCCAATTTGAACCAACTTATGTAATGCTTCCATTGTTTCTGTAATTGGTGTGGTATAGTCAAAACGATGTATAATATATAAATCGATGTAATCCGTACCTAACCGTTTAAGTGATCCGTCTATCTCTTTTTCAATTGCCCCTTTTGATAAGTGACCGTCATTAAAATAGACTTTGGTGGCTAAAACAACTTTATCACGAGCAATATTTTTTTTGATTGCTTGACCTAAATACGTTTCACTGGTTCCTGCTGAATAAATATTGGCTGTATCAATAAAATTGATACCCAAATTTAACGCATGCTGAATGATCGCTTCACTCTCACTTGGATTAAGTGTCCATGCATGCATTTTACTGGCAGGATCGCCAAAACTCATACAGCCCAAACAAAATCGTGACACTTCAATATCGGTATTGCCTAGTTTTACATATTCCATCATATCCCCTCTTTTTCCCAACCTAATTGTAATAGTGAGCATTGAACATTGTTAAATTTATTCTAAAACGGAATGTCATTGAGATAAACCAGCGATTCTTTTATAGTATCATGAATTAAATTCATCAATACGGTCAATATGCATAACTTTAATGAGCTAAATTATTTTATTATTATCGCTGAAGCAAAGAGTTTTGTTAAAGCGGCTAAATCGTTAGGTGTTTCATCCTCAGCACTCAGTCATAGTATGCGAAATTTAGAAACACGCCTTAATTTAAGACTTTTTAATCGTACCACGCGCAGTATGTCTCTTACGGAAGCTGGTGAGCAGCTTTACAAACAATTAGCTCCATTATATCAATCAATTAATGACGAAGTCAGCGCATTAGGACAGTTTCTTAATACACCTTCCGGAACAATTCGAATCAATGCCGCGAGCCTTGCGGTTGAAAGTATTATTTATCCTAAATTAATACCTTTATTAAAAAATTATCCTCAAGTAAAAATAGAAATTGTTTGCGATAATAATTGGGTTGATATTGTTAAGCAAGGATTTGATATGGGTTGTCGTATTGGTGATGATCTTCCTAAAGAAATGATTGCGGTAAAAATTTCAGAACCTTTAACAATGGCTTTAGTGGCAAGCCCCAATTATCTTAAAAATAGAATGATTCCTAAATGTATTAAAGATTTGGATCAGCATCAACTAATTGGTTTTCGCATTTCAGCCCAGCACGCAACAGAATTAACATGGGAATTTACGGATCAAGGACACATCATTAAGTACCAACCTTCATCCCAATTTGCGATTAACAATCATTTACGCAAACAGGCTGCATTAGATGGTTTAGGCATTACCTGGATGGGTAGACCCAATGTTGAAAAACAACTAGCTGAAGGCAGTTTGATAGAATTATTAACAGAATTTGCTATTACTTACGAACCCTTTTACATTTATTACCCTAGCCGAAAAGGACATTCAAATGTATTTAAATTAGTGTTAGATGCATTGAAATACGAATGATTCAATGAGTTGTGGTATCCAATCCCATAATGCATCTTGTACCCATTTGTTGTCCTATTTAAGTCATAAACATATTACGTCAATAGACTAATGATAAAATAAGCGTGAGTTTAAAATGCTCAACCTTATTAATCAGATCAATATATGATCAAAAACAACTCATTTTTTAGTAATGTAATGATCATTATTGCACATTTTATGCACTTTCTTTACTTATTTATGTCATTTGCTTAATTAAATTTAATCAATTAAATTTAATTAGTTAATCATTAATTTCACTATACAGACTACTTTTTCAACTGAATTCAACTCATGCAAACATGATTATTTATCATTTGTCAGCCGTGAGTGCATAAAATCTAATATCCCCCCTACTTTTTAATTGAACAGGAGCTCTTGATGGATTCACAAATATGGGTTTTAGGTGTGTTGATTAGTAGTATTTTGTTAATAGTTATCAGTATTGTAAAATTGAAGCTTCATCCTTTTTTAGCCCTGCTATTATCGAGTTTTTATGTGGGCATATTAATGGGCATGAAACCATTAACAATGATAAGTGCAATTGAAGATGGTATCGGTGGAACACTTGGTTTTTTGGCTGCCGTAATTGGTTTAGGTACGATTCTAGGCAAAATGATGGAAGTATCCGGTGCAGCAGAACGCATTGGGATAACTTTGCAAAAATGTCGTTGGTTATCTCCCGAAGTCATCATGGTATTAGTGGGTTTAATTTGTGGTATCACCCTATTTGTTGAAGTAGGCGTAGTGCTTCTTATTCCTTTAGCTTTTTCAATAGCCAAAAAAACGCAGACTTCGCTATTAATGTTAGCTATTCCATTATGTACCGCTTTAATGGCTGTGCATTGTATTGTTCCTCCTCATCCCGCCGCATTATATGTTACTAATGCTTTAGGGGCAGATATTGGTAGTGTGATTTTATATGGCTTATTAATTGGACTTATTGCCTCATTAGTGGGGGGGCCCATTTTTTTAAGAATCATTAAAAATAAGATGCCATTTAAAAAAGTCCCTGAAGAGTTTTCTGATTTAAAAGTGCGTACCGAAGACGAATTACCTTCCTTAGCTGCTACGTTGTTTACAGTATTATTACCCATAATATTAATGCTGATCAAAACCACAGCAGAGTTAAATATTGATAAGACTACGTCCTTGTATGCAACGCTGGAATTTATTGGAAACCCTATTACTGCAATGTTTATTGGTGCATTTGTCGCTTATTATGTTTTAGGTCTTAGACGCAATATAGGGATGAGTAAATTATTAAATCATACAGAAAATTGCTTTTCATCTATTGCTAATATTCTGCTAATCATCGGAGCTGGAGGTGCATTTAACAGTATTTTAAAAACCAGTGGATTAAGTGATAGTTTAGCCAATATATTATCGCAATTAGATATGCATCCGATCTTATTAGCTTGGCTCGTTGCCATTATTTTGCATGCTGCGGTCGGTTCTGCAACGGTTGCTATGATGGGAGCCACAGCGATCGTATCACCTATGCTTAGCATGTATCCTAATGTCAGTCCCGAAATTATCACATTAGCAATTGGCTCAGGTGCAATTGGTTGTACAATTGTGACCGATTCATTATTTTGGCTGGTTAAACAATATTGTGGCGCAACAATGACTGAAATCTTCAAATATTATACCAGTGCTACTTTTATCGCTTCCGTCGTTGCGTTACTTTGCACATTTTTATTATCAGGTATGATTTAATCATTCAACATAAGGAGTCAAAATGAATCAAATCGAAATTGAATGTCTTATCAAAGATAATCCTTTAGTTGATAAACTGATTAAACTTGAACCCTGTTACTGGTTTAATCCTAATATTACAACATTAGAAATAGGATTAAATTATGTGGGACTTGATCAACAAGATATTGCCGAGGCAAGCAATCGCTTAAAACGATTTGCCCCTTATTTAGCCATTGCTTTTCCAGAAACTTTAGCAACAAAAGGCATTATTGAATCTGATGTAGTTGAAATAGATCATATGAAAACAGCCTTAGAAGCACGTTACAATCAAAATATTGCTGGTAAGTTACTGTTGAAAAAAGATAGCCACTTACCTATTTCCGGCTCAATAAAAGCACGCGGAGGTATCTACGAGGTTTTAACGCATGCAGAAAAATTAGCCATTGAGCAAGGTTTATTATCTTATGAAGATAACTACAGCAAACTGTTTTCTGATGAATTTAAACAGTTTTTCAACCAATATAGTATTGCGGTAGGATCAACGGGTAATCTTGGCTTATCGATTGGTATCATGAGCGCCAAATTGGGCTTTAATGTTAGTGTTCATATGTCAGCTGATGCAAGAGAATGGAAAAAACAGAAGTTACGTTCTCATGGTGTGAATGTGATCGAATATGAAGATGACTACAGCGTCGCTGTCGAGCAAGGTCGCAAAGCCGCTGAGTCGGATCCTAGCTGTTTTTTTATCGATGATGAAAATTCTAAAACCCTTTTTTTGGGTTATTCCGTTGCTGGCGAACGTCTAAAACAACAATTTGACCATATGGGCATTGTCGTTAACCGTGAAAATCCCTTATTTGTTTATTTACCTTGTGGTGTAGGCGGCGGACCTGGCGGTGTAGCTTTTGGTTTAAAAATGGCGTTTGGTGATCATGTCCATTGTATCTTTGCTGAACCCACCCACTCGCCTTGCATGTTTTTAGGTGTTTATACCGGCTTACACGATAAGATTTCAGTGCAAGATATCGGTATTGATAATCTAACCGCGGCAGATGGTCTGGCGGTAGGACGCGCATCAGGCTTTGTCGGTCGTGCAATGGAACGTTTGTTAGACGGTTATTATACGTTGTCAGACCAAGAGATGTATGATTTATTATCTTTACTCAATCAAACCGAAAATATTCAATTAGAACCTTCGGCTCTTGCTGGTATGAAAGGCGCTATCATAGTAAATCACGATTTACAGTATCAGCAACGTCTGCAATTAACACCGCAACAACTACAACATGCTACTCATCTGGTTTGGGCAACAGGTGGCGGAATGGTACCAGCAGAGGAGATGCAAAAATATCTTAATGCCGGCGCCAACTAACTAACCATGGCAGATAAATATCAAATGATGATATTTATCTGTCATGAAACGCATGCTTATTATTCTTTAACACATCAACATTATTTTATTCACAGTAAAATAAAACGAGAGCCTAGCGACTTAATCTAAGCGATGATAACAGATAACAGCGTTTAATAGACGCATATAAGCTGACATTGTGGCACGATATTCTGGATTTGGTGATAGATCGGCATGATAAAATAAAATCCAAATCACTTAGATATTCCTTATCATGTGAGCGAATAAAGATATAAGAAGAGAATATAAGGATAAGTCGACGATATTTAAAAAGTATGATTAACTTTTTAGGAACGTATTGCTTTCACATTAAATGAATTATTTTTGTAATATTTGCTTATTTTTTAAAACGCTGTCAAAGTCAGCTACAAATATTTATCGCAGGAACTGTTATCGTCAAAACTGTTGTAGCAAGAACGAGTTTATGGATTGAATTGGTGCCAGTGGTCGGACTCGAACCGACACGCTTTTAAGGGCGGCGGATTTTGAATCCGCTGCGTCTACCAATTTCGCCACACTGGCATTAGAAGTGTAAATAAGTAAACGTTGGCAATTATACTAAGCTTTGCAATAACTGCAACTGATATTATGATAATGTGCTTTGAATGCCTAAAAAATCAACTACCAACGACGCTTCCACGCCGGTAATTTTTTCAAAATAGTATAAGCAGTTTGTTTTGCTATCGAATAGTCAATATTATGGTTATTGGCATACCGTAAAGTCACTTCATGCCATTTTTGGTCAAAGGTTTTCATGGTACCATCCTGATTGGCACAATATTTACAATAATTTTTAGATAGATCATGCAAAGGATAATCAGCAATTGAAGTCATTGGCATGCCACATGCAATACACATTTTCATTTTTAAAATCTCGATTAAATTAACTATTGTGATTAAATCTTACCTAACCTAATGCCTAAAAATCCTACTCTGACTAAGTCAAGATTACAAGATATTGTATGATAAAGCGCATAAAATTATTCTATTAAATCAAGCTCAACTTGTGATGAGCGTTGTTTAGACGGAGATTTTTGCTGAAGCATGGCTAAATAACGACGCTTATAAGCACGTTGTAGACACAAACGTAATACTTCCTTTTTTTGTTTATCAGTATAGCTTAACCAGCTGAAACGTTCTTCTCTTGACCGATAACAGCCTTTACAATACCCTTGTTTATCGGTTTCGCAAACACGCTTACATGGACTGGGTATATCAAAAAATTCAATCTGATCCAATACGTTATATTTCCTGTAAACAAATAATAATGCTAGTTAATGCCCTTTTAAACCAAAGCTTTCACACAGAATTTTAAAGCAGTCATCACAATCATGTGTTGATGCATTGAGTAATGTTTGGGTTGGTGCATGAATCAGTTTGTTGGTTAGCCGACGTGAAAATTCAGCAAGCACATCTTCAATATTCTCACCTTGTCGAAATGCATTTAAAGCTTTTTCTTCTTGTTCACGTTGTATACTTTCAGCATTTTGACGATACTGTTTTACATAATCAATCACAGAACGCGTTTTTAACCAATCTAAAAAATGTTCGGCTTGCTCTCGAATAATGTGTTGTGCTTCTTGAGCTGCTATCATTCGTTGTTGTAGATTGTTCTCAACTGTTTTTTGCAAATCATCGACCGAATAAAGATGTACATGGTCAAGTTTACTGATCTCTTCTTCTACATCTCGAGGAACCGCTAAATCAATAAACAGCATTTGACGGTTATTTCTTGCCAATAAACTTCGCTCTACCATTCCTTTACCAATAATAGGTAGCGGACTCGCTGTTGAACTTATGACAATATCTACATCTTTAAGACGATTTGCAATATCAGGTAAAGAGATAATTTCGGCATCGATAAGTGCGGTTAGTTTAAGGGCTTTTTCTCGAGTTCGATTAGCTACAATGACATGATTGAATCGATGAGGTTTTAAATAACGAGCAATAAGTTCAATTGTGTCACCCGCCCCAACTAACATCACATTTAAATTTTGCGTTGTTTTAAATAGATTTCGGGCTATAAGACAGGCGGCATAAGCAACGGAAGCCGTATTTGAGCCTATTTTCGTTTCTGTTCGTACTATTTTCGCTACACGAAATACCGTTTGAAATAGCTTCTCTAATTTAAGTGACAAGCTATTATTTTGCTGGGCATAACAATAAGCTTGTTTAACTTGACCTAATATTTGGGGTTCTCCAAGCACCATTGAATCAATACCACATGCAACAGACATTAAGTGTTCAACTGCCTGCTGTCCTTGTTTCCAATAAAGCATGTCGTGATAATGTTGAATGTCAATATGATGAAACTGCCCTAGCCAGCTTTCTACAGATTGTTTTAAGCTTAAATAGTCAATTTGGTGCTCAAAGCTAAGATAAATTTCTGTGCGATTACAGGTTGATAAGATCACACATCCTTCAACTAAAGGGTGTTGATATAAGCTGTATAATGCTTTATCAATAATTTCATTGGGAAAAGCGAGTTTTTCTCTCAGCGACACGGGTGCCGTTTTATGATTGACACCTAATATAGTGATTGACATTGCAATTTTCTTATATAATTGTTTGTAAGATATGACGATTTATAGCACCTTTATAACAGGTTATTATACATGAAAATTTGAAAACGTTAATTTCTCATTACCTTTTTTATTCTTTTAATAATCAGTTATAATGTTTTACCTATTATTGATTAACATTGAAGAGGCAATTATGTTTAAATTTAAATACGCTTTGATCTTACTGCCTTTGTTACTTACAGCCTGTCAAGTTACCAAACATAAAGACACAGCAACCATTGAAGAACAATGGCAACTTCACCAACAAGATCTTAAGCAAATAAATGCATTTCAAGTTAATGGAAGTATTGCTCATTTTAGTGAAAACTCTCGAAGTTATGGACGTTTTTTTATTGTTCAAAAATCGATAGATCGTTATGAAATCAAACTTACTACACCTGTTGGAACCAACATTTTAACACTAATTGCAGAACCAAATTATGCTGAAGTGATCGACAAAAATGGCAAGCATTATACTGATTATAATGTTGAAAGTTTGATGAATAAAATCGCCAGGATCGATGTGCCTTTAAATTCATTACATAATTGGCTTAAGGGATTTTCTAACGACAGTATCAACGATAAAATCGATAATTCGGGGCGTTTAGCATCAACCGAATTTTTGCAACAAGACAAAAAGTGGCTATTAAAAATATCGAATTACATGACGAAAACTTTTAATAATAAATCGGTAGATTTACCCGCAATGATCGAACTTAATCATGATAATGAACGAGTACGCTTAAAAATTGATAATTGGATTTTACGGTAATAAGGATTTTTCATGTATCAATGGCTTTCACCCGCTAAATTAAATTTATTTTTATATATTACTGGGCGTCGTCCTGATAATTATCATAATTTACAAACACTATTTCAATTTATCGATATGAGTGACAGATTATCTTTCAATCTTCGTGATGATGATAAGATTAATTTAGTCACTCAATTTAGTGATATCCCTTCAGATAAAAATTTAATTACTCTCGCAGCCCAACGACTAAAATCTTATACTGGTCGACATGAGTTAGGGATTGATATTGCAATTGATAAAATCATTCCTATGGGTGGTGGGCTGGGTGGCGCATCATCGAATGCCGCAACGACGTTAGTTGCACTTAATCAATTATGGAATCTTAATTTATCACGCCAAACATTGATCGAGATTGGTCGTAATATCGGTGCCGATGTACCAATTTTTATCTATGGTCACACAGCATTAGCACAAGGAATTGGCGATCAGTTGCAATCGGTTGAATTTCCGGAATATTGGTATTTGGTCACCTACCCTAATATTGCAATCTCAACAGTCAAGGTGTTTAACGATCCTGATCTTAAGCGAGATACACCTGTTCGAAGCGTTAATGAATTGCTATCCTTAGATCAATTTAGTAACGATTGTGAAGTGGTGGTGCGCAAGCGTTATCCAAAAGTAAACGCAATCATTACTCATCTTTCGCAATTTGCTCCAACACGATTAACTGGTACGGGCGCTTGTGTTTTCACGCAATGTCAATCAAAGGCAGAAGCCGAAAAGCTACAAGATACGTTGATAGACTTTGATGTAAAAAGTTTTGTGACTAAATCGTTAAACAATTCTCCGCTTTATAGCAATTAAATCAAGATTTTCATTCACGGTTATTAACCCTTAACGAAATGGTTAAGGGATTTAATATTATTGTTCTGAATCATTTAATCCACAGAATCACTAGGAATCACATACAAGCGTCGATTATAATATTCAACACAGTACAAACCTTGATAAGTTTTATACCCCTGCCGAGATAATCTCGATTTTAACCATGCTTCACTTTTACCCAAATCCTCTAAAACATCATTTCTTGGTTTTTCATTTTCTAAGACGATAGCTGAAATATCTTTATCTCCTTTTTTAACGACCGTTAATTGTCCATTAGGCTCCAAAATCGCTTTTTCAACAGAATTGATATTAAAGACATTTTTCATCCGCAATAGTACGGCAAAGCTTGATATATCCAGATTTACTGATGTGAAAGCATCCAACTTTATTTTGCCTTTATCCATTAATACGATCGGATTACCAACAATAAAGGCTTTGGCATTTTGGCTATTTTTTTTCAGATAATTCGAGGTGTACATTATTGCCGTCCACATGAGTAATACAATTAAAAAATCATAAACGGTTAATTTAGGGTTATAAATAATACCGCCGGCAATACCACCCAAAATCATGTTACCAATAAAATCGATACTCGACATTTGAGACAATGATGTTTTTCCGGTAATTTTTAAAAACAAAATAATGCAAATAAAGACAACCAATAATTTTAAGGCAATGACTAAAAAATCATAGTAATTCATTTTAGTATTACTCCAATAATTTATTGAACGATATGCATAAAATAGTAATCTTTAAAAGGACTGGAATCGTATTAAATATTTAAAGTTAGAAAAGAGAGTATTAATTATTTAACGTTAGAAATGAATCATAAAGTATAGTTAAGGCATTGTATCACAAACTTTTCAGATAAAACTGCGCTTTTTACCATTACATTATCAATTTAACAGTTTAATGTTTTATTGCGATGATAACGCAACGCAGGGAATAAAGTTTTCACCATATAGGTTTAAATCGATGACAATATTCCGCTCATTGTTTTATAACAATTAAGGATGAAATACACCATCACGAATATAACTTTAGTAATCAATAATATTAACGCATTGATTTAAAAAATCGTATTTTGACTAACATTTTAAATAATCACATTTTTTACCTATTTGATTGATGATTTAATAAAAACGATTTGGTCTATGTAAAGCTTGCCAGAAAAAAGCAAATTCATCTTTTCATTCAGATAATGTTTTATAAATCGAGCAGGTATAACTTTACTAACTATTACCGTTTATGAGACAATCTATGTTGTATTATCCTATTTTTAACCAAGTAATAGCATTGTTTATAATTTTTTACGATTATCAATTGAAGTTATTTTCTAACTTAATATAGGAAAAATAAAAATGAGACAAAATCAAACTGATCTGGCTGCTCTATTTTTACGTATTGCTTTAGGTGTGATGTTTTTGGTTCATGGTTTCACTAAGTTACTCGTCTTTACACCATCTGGTACAGCACAATATTTTGAATCACTTGGATTTCCCGATTTTGTTGGTTATATCGCCATTGTCTTTGAAATTGGTGGCGGTGCATTACTGTTAGTTGGTATATTAACTCGTGTCATTGCTATTTTAGCCATTATTGAATTACTCATTATCACCGTTATCCATTTTAATAATGGATGGACATTCAGCAATACCGGTGGTGGTTGGGAATACCCTGCTTTTATGGTCATTACCGCTTTTAGTCTTGCACTATTGGGCAATGGTCGTTATAGCGTTTTAGGTCAAAAATATTCTGAACTTATTGAATAGTCGTTTGAATAAATCGTTTTTATTGATGCAATAATTGATAAGGAAGATATCATAAACATAAACGATATCTTCCTGAAATATACTCAATAAAATAAACTTATTTCGTTGGCAGTATTAAATAATAGAGAGTTTTTCCAGCGCCTTTGACATTCAATCAAATCATTCTGTTTTTTCAAAATTTAATCTATCTTTTTTTGTATGAACTCATGACAATTGATAACGTTTGCAAATCCTGCCAATGCTGACATAAAGCTATTATGGACTTTTTTAGCGGGGATGATTTCATCATTAAATTCAAGATCACGGGTTGTACATGCATCATGAATTAATATCGGTTGATAACCAAGTTCATTGGCACATCGTGTAGTTGAATCCACACACATATGGCTCATCATGCCACAAATGACCAGTTGTTTGACTGAGTGTTGTTGTAATTTTTGGTGTAAATCAGTAGTTGAAAAAATTATCACCCCATAATCACGCTGAAAAATATACTCTATAAATTTCGA
>CALYPO010000027.1 GCA_945276085.1 uncultured Gilliamella sp. | reverse complement strand
AACTATTTTTTCTTCGCTTTTACATTCGGTAGATCGGTTACCGATCCTTCATAAATTTCGGACGCTAAACCGATCGATTCATGTAATGTCGGATGAGCATGAATAGTTAATGCAATATCTTCTGCATCACATCCCATTTCAACAGCTAAAGTGATTTCACCTAGCAACTCTCCACCATTCACACCGACAACTGCTCCACCAAGTAAGCGATTATCAGCTTTATTGAAGATCAGTTTTGTCATACCCTCTGAACAATCAGAAGCAATCGCGCGTCCTGATGCTGACCATGGGAAGATTGCTACTTCGTAATCAATACCTTTAGCTTTTGCTTCTTTTTCAGTTAAACCAACCCAAGCTACTTCAGGTTCAGTGTATGCAATTGAAGGAATAGTTTTTGGATCGAAGAAGTGTTTTTTACCGGCAATTACTTCAGCAGCAACATGCCCTTCATGCACACCTTTATGCGCAAGCATTGGTTGACCCACTACGTCACCTATCGCATAAATATGCGGTACATTAGTGCGCATTTGTTTGTCAACTTCGATAAAGCCACGATCGGTAACATTTACGCCAGCTTTTTCAGCGCCAATTAGTTTACCATTTGGTGTACGTCCAATTGCGACTAACACAGCATCATAGGTATGCGTTTCGGTCGTTCCGTCTTTTTTCTCCATGGTGACATAAATGGCATCATGTTTTGCTTCAACGGTAGTGACTTTAGTTTCCAGTCTTAGGGTAAACTTCTTCTGGATTTGTTTAGTGAAGACTTTAACCACATCCTTATCAGCCGCAGGAATCACTTGGTCAAACATTTCAACCACATCCACTTCTGAACCTAGGGCATGATAAACAGTACCCATTTCAAGTCCAATAATTCCCCCACCCATTAATAATAATTTTTTAGGAATGGTGGTTAATGCTAATGCATCGGTTGAATCCCAAATACGCGGATCTTCATGAGGAATGAATGGTAATGTAATTGGGCGAGAACCAGCAGCAATAATCGCATTATCAAAGGTAATTTTGGTAATGCCTTTTGACGATGTCACATCCATAGTATGACTGCCAGTAAATTGCGCTTCACCTTGAATTACGTTCACTTTACGCATTTTAGCCATACCCGCTAATCCATTAGTGAGCTGATTAATGACTTTCTCTTTCCAACCGCGTACTTTATCTAATTCAAGTTTTGGGGTACCAAAATGAATACCATGCTCAGTTAATGATTTGGCTTCATCCATTACTTTAGCAACATGCAGTAATGCTTTGGAAGGAATACAACCGACGTTCAGACACACCCCACCTAGCGTTGAGTAACGTTCAACTAAGGTGACATCTAAACCAAGATCGGCTGCGCGGAACGCAGCGGAATATCCCGCTGGCCCTGCACCTAAAACTACAAGTTGTGTTTTAACTTCTTGACTCATAATCTATTTTCCTCCACTACATCACTAAACGACGTAAGTCGGATAATACGTTAACAATATGGCTTAAGAAGCGTGCACCGTCAGCACCATCAATCACACGGTGATCAAATGATAATGACAATGGTAACATTAAGCGTGGTGTAAACTCTTTACCATTCCAAACAGGTTTCATAGTAGAGCGTGATACCCCTAAAATTCCGACTTCAGGCGCATTTACAATTGGAGTAAATGAAGTGGTACCAATTCCACCTAGGCTAGAAATAGTAAAACAACCACCTTGCATGTCTGAACCTGTTAATTTACCGTCACGCGCTTTTTTAGAAATTTCAGCCAGTTCACGTGAAAGTTCAACAATACCTTTTTTATTCACATCTTTAAATACCGGCACTACTAAACCATTTGGCGTATCAACCGCTACCCCAATATTAATGTATTTTTTAATGATTAAGGTTTGTGCATCTTCAGATAATGAACTGTTAAAGCGTGGGTAAGCCGTTAACGCACTTGCTACCGCCTTCATAATAAATACAAGTGGTGTGATCTTAAGATCAAGTTTTTTCTTATCAGCTTCAGCATTTTGTTGCTTACGAAATGCTTCTAGATCAGTAATATCTGTTTCATCAAATTCAGTAACATGCGGAATCATGACCCAGTTGCGATGTAAATTAGCACCTGATACTTTTTGAATCTTAGTTAATGGTAATGATTCTACTTCACCAAATTTACTGAAATCAACTTTTGGCCATGGTAGTAAGCCAGGTAATGCACCACCTGCATTGCCACTTTCAACTTGTTTAACCGCATTTTTAACATAAGCTTGAATATCTTCACGTAAAATACGATGTTTAGGACCTGTTGGTGTCACTTTAGCAAGATTAACGCCAAATTCGCGAGCTAAACGACGAACCGATGGTGTTGCATGTGCATAAGCATCATTTTCAACAAAATCATTGCCCGTGGTTGCTGGAGCTGATGCCTTAGCCGGCTCAGCTACTGTTGCAGGCGCCGGAGCTACTTGAGCTGGTGTTGATACTGGCGCTGAACTTTCAGCTTTCGCTGGTGCAGTCGATGCTGCCGTTTCAAATTCCATTATTTTAGAACCAGTTTTAACTTTATCGCCAACTTTAACAACAATGTTTTTAACAACACCAGCAACGGTTGCAGGCACTTCCATTGATGCTTTATCGCCTTCAACAGTAATGATGTTATCGTCGATTGCTACGCTATCACCAACTTTAACCGAAATTTCAGTGACTTCAACTTCATCACCACCAATATCAGGTACATTGACATCAACAATTTGACTTGCGGCTGGAGCAGCAGGTGCAGCTGGCGCTGATTTTGGCTCTTCTTTGGTAGCTGGTGCACTTGCACCATCTTCATCAAATTCCATAATTGCAACGCCAGTTTTTACTTTGTCACCAACTTTCACAATGATAGATTTTACAACGCCTGCTTGTGGTGCAGGAATTTCCATTGACGCTTTATCACCTTCAACAGTCATAATATTATCGTCAACAGCAACTTTATCACCGACTTTGACCAAAATTTCGGTTACTTCAACTTCATCACCACCAATGTCGGGTAATTTTATTTCTATACTCATTCTTTTTACCTCTTATGCAATACGTGGGTTGAGTTTATCTGGGTTGATTTCAAATTTTTTGATGGCTTCTTCAACCACACTAGCTTGAATATCACCACGTTTAGCAAGTTCACCCAATGCAGCAACAACAACATAAGATGCATCTACCTCAAAATGATGGCGCAAGTTTTCTCGACTATCACTGCGACCAAAGCCATCAGTACCTAATACTCGGTAGCTTTCGGCAGGAACAAAACCGCGGATTTGTTCAGCAAACAGTTTCATATAGTCAGTTGACACAACCGCTGGATTATTATTCATCACCTGTGCAACATAAGGCACTTTTGGTGTTTCACTTGGATGTAACATATTGTAACGTTCACAATCTTGTCCATCACGAGCAAGCTCGGTAAAAGATGTTACACTGTAAACTTCTGAGTTAACCCCATAATCTTTCGCTAGGATATCAGCAGCATCACGAACATGGCGTAATATAGAGCCTGAACCTAATAACTGAACAGTTGGTTTACCTGCTTGACCTGCAACGGTATCAAGTTTATAAATACCTCGACGGATCCCCTCTTCTGCACCTTCTGGCATCGCTGGTTGCGCATAATTTTCGTTAAGAGTTGTGATGTAGTAGTAAACATTTTCTTGTTCGCCATACATACGACGTAAGCCATCTTGCATTATAACAGCGACTTCATAAGCATATGCAGGATCATAAGAGATACAATTCGGGATAGTTAAAGCTTGAATATGGCTATGACCATCTTGGTGTTGTAAGCCTTCCCCATTTAGGGTTGTGCGTCCAGATGTACCACCGATCATAAATCCGCGAGCTTGTTGATCGCCAGCTGCCCACATTAAATCACCAATGCGTTGGAAACCAAACATTGAGTAATAAATATAGAATGGAATCATTGGGAAATCATTAGTACTATATGAAGTTGCAGCAGCAATCCAAGAAGCTGTCGCACCACATTCATTGATTCCTTCTTGTAAAATCTGACCTTTTTCATCTTCACGATAGTAAGCGACTTGTTCTCTATCTTGTGGGGTATATTGTTGTCCATGTGGATTATAGATACCAATTTGACGGAATAAGCCTTCCATACCAAAAGTACGTGCTTCATCAGCGAGAATTGGCACTAAACGTGGTGCTAACTCTTTGTCCTTAAGCATGATGTTAAGAGCACGAACAAACGCAATTGTTGTTGAAATTTCTTTAGTTTGTGCTTCAAGTAATGGCGCAAACTCACTTAATGGTGGAATAGAAACTGTTCCAGAGAACTTAGTTAATCTTGACGGAACATAGCCATGCAGCGCATTACGACGTTCATGGATATATTTGTATTCAGGTGTATGTTCTTCAAATTTAATATAAGGTAATTTTTCAAGTGCATCGTCAGTCACAGGAATATTAAAGAAATCACGAACATGACGAACACCATCCATATTCATTTTTTTAACTTGGTGAGCAATATTTTTCGCTTCAGCCGCTTCACCCATACCATAACCTTTAATAGTATGAGCTAAAATTACAGTTGGTCGATCTTTAGTCTGTTTTGCTCGCATAAATGCAGCAAACATTTTAGATGGATCTTGACCACCTCGATTTAATCTAAAGATCTCTTCATCAGACATATCTTTAACTAAGGCTGCGGTTTCAGGGTATTTACCAAAGAAGTGTTCACGAACATAAGCACCATCTTTAGATTTTAATGTTTGGTAATCACCATCAAGTGTTTCGTTCATTAGACGGATTAATTTACCTGATTTATCTTTTTGTAATAATTTATCCCAACGATCACCCCAAAGCACTTTAATAACATTCCAACCCGCACCAGCAAATACACCTTCGAGTTCATTGATAATTTTACCATTACCAGTAACAGGGCCATCTAAGCGTTGTAAATTACAGTTGATAACAAAAACTAAATTGTCTAGTTTTTCACGGGTTGCAACTGTGATTGCCCCTTTTGATTCTGGCTCATCCATTTCACCATCACCTAAAAATGCATAGACAGTTTGTTCTGAGGTATCTTTAAGCCCACGATGGTTTAGATATTTTAAGAATCGAGCTTGGAAAATCGCACTAACCGGACCTAATCCCATAGAAACAGTTGGGAATTGCCAGAATTCAGGCATTAATTTTGGATGAGGATAAGATGATAGACCTTTACCATGAACTTCTTGACGGAAATTATCTAATTGTTCTTCAGTCAAACGACCTTCAATAAATGCACGTGAATAAATTCCCGGTGAGATATGACCTTGGAAATAAATTAAGTCACCACCATCTTTCTCATTTCTGGCACGGAAAAAGTGGTTAAAACAAACTTCATAAAATGTAGCAGCAGACTGAAATGATGCCATATGACCGCCAAGCTCTAAATCCTTTTTAGACGCTCTAAGTACCATCATAATAGCATTCCAACGAACAATTGAACGAATGCGTCTTTCAATTTCCCAATCCCCCGGATATGCTGGCTCCTCTTCTACAGGGATGGTATTGATATAATTACTGGTTGAAGAACCAAAAAGTAAAGGAACACCACCATCTTTGGCTTTATTGACTATTTGTTCAATAATATATTGTGCACGTTCGATGCCTTCTTCACGAATAATTGAATCAAGACTTTTTAGCCAATCTTGTGTTTCAATAGGATCGATATCATTCACTTGCATGTCCGACATATAAAAACCTCTTTTTTGTTAAAAAAAATGCAGCTTTTGCTATCCTTAGCTATAACTTAAGCCATAACTAACTTATAACCTTCTACTCTGCATTACGGAGCTTATTTAGTATAAGTCTGCCATTTTCAAAGAAAAAGTAAAGCAAACCATAGTTTAGAAAAGAATGTTAATTCCTATCAAATTAATCAACCATTTCAATTATTAATTTAAATAAACCCATAATCAATTGATATAAATCAAATTTAATAAAAATTAATTTATCTGAATTAATGGGATTGGTTATACCGTGATTAGCTATGTATTGTCAAGTTATAGTAAAATCTGATATATAGATGTAAGATTTTGATAAAAATGGCAGATAAACGCTACAGTGAAGATGAAAGCAGAAGATATTATTATTCAGGATTTAGATATACAGCCCTACCTGCAAACTTATCAAGCCATGCATGAATTTACGCTTAATCGCAATGAACAAACATTGGATGAAATTTGGTTAGTTGAGCACTACCCTGTTTTTACACAAGGAAAAGTTGGTAAGCCAGAACATTTGTTATGCAAAACAGATATTCCGATTGTACAAACTGATCGCGGCGGACAAATTACCTATCACGCACCTGGTCAGCAGATTATGTATATATTATTTGATTTGAAACGACGTAAGATCGGCATTCGTGATATTGTCAGTTATTTGGAAAAGAGTGTCATCGATACTTTGCAACACTATGGTATTATAGCTTACGCTAAAGCCGATGCGCCGGGCGTGTATATCAATAACAAGAAAATCTGTTCACTCGGGTTACATATTAAAAGAGGTTGCACATTACATGGGCTTGCATTAAATATTGATATGGACCTTGGACCGTTTAAAAATATCAATCCTTGTGGTTATGCCGGATTACAAATGACACAATTAAAAGAATATGTCTCGCCAATTGATCGTAAAAAAATAAAACAATTGTTAACCAATAATTTCATCAAGCAGTTAACAAACTAATAAGATATAAATTATGCAAAATAATGAAACAATAATTAGAAGCTCAAAATATCGTGATGCTGATAAAACACGATTAATCCCAACTATTACAATACAAGACGCTGCGCCACTAAAAAAACCGGAATGGATGAAAATCAAATTACCAGTTCATTCTGATAACATTTCGCATATTAAAAATACCATGCGCAAACACGGTTTACATTCAGTTTGTGAAGAGGCTTCTTGTCCTAACTTAGCTGAGTGCTTTAATCATGGAACGGCGACTTTTATGATTTTAGGCGATATTTGTACTCGTCGTTGCCCATTTTGCGACGTTGCACACGGACGACCTTTACCGCCAGATCGTGAAGAACCCATAAAATTAGCTAAAACTATAGAAGAAATGAGACTGCGTTATGTAGTAATTACCTCGGTAGATCGTGATGATCTTAAAGATGGCGGCGCGAGCCATTTTGCTTCGTGTACCAAAGAAATTAGAGCATTAAGCCCTAATATTAAAGTTGAAACTTTGACCCCAGATTTTCGTGGTTGCATTGATGAAGCGGTTAAGGTGTTAAGTGAAAATCCACCAGATGTGTTTAATCATAATTTAGAAAATATTCCACGCCTTTATAAAAAAATTCGTCCTGGTGCCAGTTATCAAGGTTCACTAAAATTATTAGCCGCTTTTAAAGAAAGACATCCTGAAATACCCACAAAATCTGGTTTAATGGTAGGACTTGGTGAAACTAATGAAGAACTGATTCAAGTATTAAAAGACCTTCGTACCCATGGCGTAACTATGCTAACGTTAGGTCAATATCTACAACCAAGCAAATATCATCTACCGGTTGAGCGTTATGTGCCACCGGAAGAATTTGATGAGTTAAAACAAATCGCACTAAATATGGGATTTACCCATGCGGCGTGTGGTCCATTCGTTCGTTCATCTTATCATGCCGATTTACAAGCAATGGGGAAAGAGGTGAAGTAATCTTCACCCTTTTTTTACTCTTAATCATCAAAAACCATAAACCGGCGATTCTCGGTTACAATTTGTAAGAATATTGGTAAACTTATCTTCTGATCTTTTTCTAATTTATCGTTTAAATCATAAATTTTTGAGCGCCCAAATTCATCAAGAACAACGGTTTTATCACTATAAAGCGCGGCTATTTCGCTTTCATTGCCAGCAATGATCCATTGTCTAGATTTTTGATCAAATAAGTTTTTACCTTGACTATATTGTTGAGGTGGTGTGGTAACATTGAATGCTTCTTGCATTAATGTACTTAAAATATCAGTTTGCGTAGTTACATCACTTATTTGTTTGGCCTCTTTATTTGGCCAAGAAATAATTAATGGTACTTTTAGTGATTCCCGACTAAAACTCTTTGTATTATCACGTAATGCAATTTTCAAATTTTCATTAATCTTAATGTCATTCGATCCAGTGATAACAATAATCGTATTATCAAATGAATTTGATAATTTTAAGTAACTAATTATCGATTCTAAATACTGATCTAATTTTTTTGCCTCAGTTTTTAATTCAGTTATCGGTACGTTTTTATTTTTAGAACCCAGTGAATATTGAATGACAGAAAATAAAGGTGCATGGTTGTCCAATTCGTTTTGTTTGTCATGCCATGCCATCCAGTTATCAGTGACTTGTCGATTAGTCTGTTTTTTAGGTTCAGGTAAGGTAAAATTAGAGAGTAATGCATAACGATAAAGAGGTTCGGCAAAACCATCGGCCGAAAATAAACCTAAATTATAATGTTGTTTTATTACTGCATCAATTAAAGCCGAAGTTTTGTGACTCGCTAAAATACTGTTGTAATAATTGGGATCTAACCCATAAAACAGTGAAAAATCATTTAAATATGACTGATTGCTTGCACCATAATGATTAGTAAAAAAGAGGCTGTTATGCGCAAATTTATTTAACGCAGGCATAGTGTCATCAAGCAAATCATAATTCCATCCATCTATAGCAATCATTACCACATTTTTCATCTGTTGTTCGGTATCAAATGTGATACGCCCAAGTGGATACTCAATTGCAAGCGCGAATGGATTACCTTCTTGAATAACCCGATTACGATAATCATTTTGCTCAATAAAACCATAACGCTCAAGAAAATGCCTCGCGGTAAGCGGATAAGACAGCGGCAAGCTTGAACGCTGCATGGTTATTGGTCGATAAAAATTAGCATCAGCCCAAATATGAATAAGATGGGAAGAAATAAAGCAAAGAATAAATATAAGGACAACTGGCTTTGCAAATCGTTTACGTTTAGTAAGGCTACGTAACTTTTTCCAGCTCCAGATTGCAAATAAAATCTCAATAAAGAGGATAAACGGAATAAGAATAAATGCAGTACTTAAAAAAGAAGCCTTTTGCGTAGTTAGCAATTGCCAAATCGATAAATTAAGATGCATTCGAAAATGCGAAAAAACGTCAATATCAATTAAAAGTAAGGTAATACCTAAGGTAGCTGTAATTGTTGCAATGATGCGTTGCCACCTTGATGAATAAATAAAAAAGCTTAATGGAAAAAGTAAAATCAAGTAAGCAATAAAAGTCAAAAAACTAAAATGCCCAATCGCACTAATAATAGCATAAAATCTTCCCATAAATGTGCGAGGCCAATCCGCAATCATCAAGTATTGACTACCAAGAATAATTACGACAAAAATATTAAATAATGTAAACCAGTGTCCCCAGCTCACAATTTGTGAAACTTGTTCATCTTTAAAATGATTATTTTTAAGTTTGAGCATATTTAATTGTTGGCAATGATGATAACAATGATTAGTAACTATTAATTTACGGCATAGTTTACCTGATTTTGAAAAATCTTTCTGTAAATTTTTTATTTGTTAGCATAAAGATCTCGGTAATTTGTTGGCGTTACAATCGATACTTGCTATAATTTATAGATTTATTTGGCTAACAAAAAAGATACTCATTTTGGCAATCAAACAACTCGAAGCACAACAGCTTCAACCAGATTTAAAACAAATCGAAATCATCGTTAATAATAAAAAGATACCTACTGATTTAGCCACTAAAGAGGTAAATAATTTATTAACATGGCAACCACGAATTGCCGATGCCTTTTCACTATTGTGCCCAAAGCAAAAGCAAGCTTATACCCCTCGGTTTATGCTCCTAAAAGGGACAGAAAGCGAACTGTTTTTTAGTTTATTTAAACAAGCAATTAAACCTAGTATTTCAACCTCTATTTTAGGCTTTAGTTACTATATCAATGATAACAAAATCACGCTAACAAAAGCCAAAAGTAAACAAGATAACTTTGCTGTTCAAGATACGTGTTTAACAGCCCTATCTTTCGATAGTGAAATGCTATTAGGCTGCGTTCGACAACCGGAAAATGATCCCATCAAATTACAAGCAGGTTTAGTTCATCAAGCCAATGGTGGTTTTTTGGTTTTAGGACTCCGCTCGTTACTTGCCCAACCATCTATGTGGTTTAAATTAAAACAGATGGTGATAAAACAAGAGTTTGAATGGTTTTCTGCCGATGAATTACACCCATTGCCTATTGCTATTCCAAAAATGCCTCTTGATTTACGCATTATTTTAGTCGGTGATAGATTAAGCTTAACCGAATTACAAGATCTCGATCCCGAGTTTTACTCCACTTCAATTTATAGTGAGTTTGAAAACGAATTAGCCGTTAACGCCTCTTTACAGATAGAACAGTGGTTTAGTTACTTAGAATTTATAGCTGAGAATCAAAACTTACCACATATTGATAAATCAGCATTCACTAAGTTATATAAAGAGGCAACACGTTATACCGGTGATCAATTTTATCTTCCTATGGCAGTTGATTGGGTTTACACCCTATTAGTTAATGCAGCCCATTATATGGAAAATAGTGTCATTGATGAGTCAGCTATAATCAAGTCAATCAAGCAAAAACTTTGGCGCGAAAGTTATTTAACTGAGCGGTTTTATGATGAAATATTTACCAACCAGATAATGATTAATACCAAAGATCAGGTTGTTGGGCAAATAAATGGGTTATCTGTCATTGAATATCCGGGTTATCCAAGAGCCATAGGGGAACCCTCTCGTTTAAGCTGCATTATTCATTTTGGTGATGGTGAATTGATTGATATTGAACGTAAAACTGACCTTGCAGGTAACATTCATTCTAAAGGAATGATGATAATGCAAGCATTTATGATGTCAGAATTTGCGATAAATCATCAATTACCTTTTTCAACATCTTTAGTGTTTGAACAATCTTATAGTGAAATCGATGGTGATAGTGCTTCACTGGCTGGATTTTGTGCACTCATTAGTGCATTATCCAATCAACCTATCGATCAACAATTAGCTGTTACCGGTTCGGTTGATCAGTTTGGTCATGTACAGTCAATTGGTGGGGTAAATGAAAAAATAGAAGGTTTTTTTGCCGTTTGTCAGCATCAAGGCTTAACTGGCCAACAAGGAGTCATTATTCCCGCCAGTAACCAACGCCATTTGAGTTTAAGCGATGAAGTGATTAATGCAGTGATAGAAAATAAATTTTCAATTTGGGCAGTTGAGCATATTGCCGATGCCTTGTATTTACTAACGGGTATTCCCTATAAAGATGAGCATGGTATTAGCTTATACAAATTGATTCAGGCACGCATGCAGTCACTGTTAGTGCAAGATAAAAAACACGACAGTTGGTTGAGTAGATGGCAAAAATATTGCAAAAAATAATAATAACCAATACACTTTAAAGCAAAATCTCATTAATTAATGAGTTAAACTGATACTGTTTAAACACTATCTATTTTTATAACATGGATATGAATAATACCGTTATTTTGACCATGAAGTAATAACAACAAATAAAAGGTTTTTTTATGACATTTGAACGTAAATCTTCGTATGATAAAGCAGATTTGATTAAATCAGGCAATAGTGAATTATTTGGTCATGATGGTCCTCCTTTACCTTCTGATCTAATGTTAATGATGGATCGTGTGATTGAAATGAATGAAGATGGCGGTAACTATAGTAAAGGTTATGTTGAAGCAGAATTCGATATCAATCCTGATTTATGGTTCTTTAAATGTCACTTTAAAAACGATCCTGTGATGCCTGGTTGTTTAGGCTTAGATGCATTATGGCAATTAGTCGGCTTTTATCTTGGTTGGATTGGTGGTAAAGGTAAAGGACGCGCACTGGGTGTTGGTGAATTAAAATTAAAAGGCCAGATCCTGCCAAAAAATAAAAAAGTGACTTATAAAATTCATTTTAAACGCGTCATTAACCGTAAATTAATTATGGGAATTGGAGATGGCGAAGTTTATGTTGATGGTAAATTAATTTATGAAGCAACTGATTTAAAAGTTGGATTATTTAAAGATACCAGCGAATTTTAATTCATAATAAAGGTTACTTAGCCTTATAACGCACTAGTTGTAAGGCTAAAATAACGATTTATTAGACAACAGTGGTTGATTGAGTATCATTAATAACAACATGTTTTTGCTATTTGTCATTGCAGCTCAACCTAGTTATCTATTGTGCCTATGATCAAATGACATTCCTTATAACAATATAAACTAGTTCATCATTTGTTGGTCATCGCCATAATAAGTTTATTTTTTAAGTTTTTAAATATGATTTTGTTAAAACGTTTTTTTATTATTATTGTTTTTTCTTTTTTATTCAGTTCTTTTGTTTATGCTGATTTTGCAGGCAAAGTAGTCAAAGTGATTGATGGCGATACAATTGATGTATTAACCAACACTAAACAAAAAATTCGAGTTAGATTGTTAGATATCGATGCGCCCGAAAAAAAACAAGCTTATGGCAATGTGTCGAGAAAATATTTAGCGTCACTTGTTGCGGGTAAAGCTGTTTTTATAAAAGAGAGTAAAAAAGATATCTATCAACGAACGTTAGGTACTGTATTTTCCAATAAGATAAATATCAATGCTAAGATGGTTGAAAGTGGCTATGCTTGGGCTTACCGTTATAAAGGGATAGCAAATAATCAAGAAATGGTAAGATTAGAAACGCAAGCCAAACAAAACAAAAAAGGGCTTTGGAAAGATAAAAATCCTATAGCCCCTTGGGATTTTCGACATCGTAATAAACGATAAATCAACTTTAGCGCATTATTTTTTAGAAGATAATGCTGCTTCTGCTTGTTTTAATGCCTCTAATCCTTTCTTACACGCATTTTCTTGATCAGCTTGAGACATTGCAATAACTTGCTTTTTACCCAATTCTAGATTTTGTTTCAACATATCCGTTTGTTGTTTAGTCGCTGCATTATCTGGAATGGCTTTAATTAAATTATCCACTTTATCAAAATAAGTTTTACAAGACGCTGATAGGTCTGCCATGGCAAAAGAAGATATTCCCAGTAATGAGATTGTAAGTAGTAATTTTTTCATTTTTTCCTCATATTATTTTACTATTGATATGTTATAAGATTTTTTTTAAAAGTGTATATGTAGAATTATTTTGCTTGTAATCTTACCAGCAAATAGTTGCTGATAAGATAGGATATGATGGGAGGTATTTAAATTAGAATAACGTCAGCAGCAGCTGGACCACGAGGACTATCTTGGATAGAAAATTCTACTTGTTGACCTTCAGCTAGCGTTTTAAAGCCATCACCAGAAATCGCTGAAAAGTGTACAAATACATCTTTGCTGCCATCTGCAGGCGAAATAAAACCAAAACCTTTACTTTCATTAAACCATTTAACTTGACCAGTTTTCTTAGACATAACAATCTTCCTATAAATAAATTAATCTTAGCCGATGACGGCCATCTTTAAAACATAAAACCTAGACTACTTATTAACACTAAGAAGAGGAGACTGAAGAAAACTAATACGAATCCCTGATATAAAGTAAACTACAAACTGCGAATATCTAAATGTTACAAAATAAATCTGCATGTTATATGCTGGTAACTATTAACGCATAAATTCCGATTGAATGCAAGAAATGTTTTACTTTTAACATTTCATTACTCTAACAGGAAGGAATACAAAATGAATTTCTATTAGAGTAATATGTCACACTTAACAATTTATTTTTCGGACAGATCTTTCGATTTTTTGATTGTTGCTTCTACGGCATCGATTACTGCCGCTCGAAATCCTTTTTCTTCAAGAACTTGTACACCTTCGATAGTTGTTCCAGCAGGCGAGCAAACCATATCTTTTAATTCACCTGGATGTTTACCGGTTTTAAGTAACAGTTTTGCCGATCCTAACACCGTCTGTGCTGCAAATTTATAAGCTTGTTTTCTCGACAAACCACCTTTAACAGCGCCATCAGCAATCGCTTCAATAAACATAAATACAAATGCAGGTGAAGATCCACTAGCGCCAACAACCGCATCAATTAAATATTCAGGCACAACTTCGGTTTCACCAATACAATTCAATAACGACTGCACGATTGCTAACTCATCGTCTGTCACTTCAGTGTTAGGGGTAATTGAGCACATTGCCGCATTTACTAGTGCCGGCGTATTTGGCATCACTCGAATAATCTTTTGCTCATAACCAACGCTTTTAGCAATAGTTTTAATAGTTACACCGGCTGCAATTGAGATAACAATTGTATTCTTTTTTAACTCTTTTTGAATATCGTTCAATACATCTACAATGACATTAGGTTTAACCGCAATAATAACAATATCTGATTCACGCGCAACTTCACGCTCAGAATTAAGATTATTAACAGCATATTCTTGATTAAGGAGTTGCCCTTTTTCTGGATGATGGTCATAAACATAAAGCTGAGATCCAGGAACAATATTACTTAATAAAATCCCTTGTAAAATGGCATTCCCCATATTTCCTAAACCGATAAATCCAATTTTTTGTTCCATTTACTTATACTCCTATCAAAGAAAGATTTATCTAATTATTATAGAGTACTTTTTAGCTGAAGTTCAAAACTTTATAATTATGTTTATTTTAGATTGATCAATAAATCATTCATTTTGTTGTTCAATAGAGTTACCGATTAAACAACGTCTTAATTCGTTCAAAAACTGATTATCTGTATAGCTAGGATATTTAGTTATTGGGCGATTGATTAAATAAGCTATTTGATGTGATGTTAATCGGAAAGTTTGAGACAAATTTAATAAATTAAAATGAGTTTGCGATATAACATCCTCAGGTATTAAAGCAATATTTTGTTGTTTAATTTTATTCTCTGCTAATAATATTTGCTCAGCCCGCCATTTTGGATAAGCATGAGTATCAAACTCGCCATTCAATTGATATCCCCAATCTGTTTTATTGACTTGAGGAAAATAAGTAAAAACACTTTTTATTGGTAAACCACAACTAATCACATACTGATTATCTAGC
Source organism: uncultured Gilliamella sp. (assembly GCA_945276085.1). Classification (GTDB taxonomy): domain Bacteria; phylum Pseudomonadota; class Gammaproteobacteria; order Enterobacterales; family Orbaceae; genus Gilliamella. The sequence continues at coordinate 2,138 of CALYPO010000027.1, read as the reverse complement.
TTTTTTATTTGTTTAACTTGTAATTTTAAAGAACGCTTAAGCAATTGAGTAACAATGTAAGCTGACTGATTATAAAGTCTACAAAATAAACCACTATCTTTAATAAAGCACACAGCTGAACAATTTTCTGTTAAATTGATTTTCTCTTGAGTATTCATTTGATATCTAATTTTAATAATTCATTGGAATTTGAAAACAGCTAATGACTAAAATTTATTCAAATTTTTAGAACCTTACCGCGCTTTGCGCAATAAGGTTCTTATGCCATATTAACCTTTTTTCAACTTGCTTGGTGTGCTTCGCACTACAAGCATAAGATTAATTGTTTTATTATGTTTTATATCTAAATCCGTTAGCTGCTGAAATAAATAATATTAGTGCTCTAGTGTTATTAGTAATTATTCACACAAGCTGCCCTAATATTAATATAACTTTGAGGAAATTTATGGCTAACACCAGAACCACCACCAACCAAACTAGGATCAACATAAAATGGATTACCATCACTGTAAATATCGCTGGTCCAGTAGCCATGCCAATAACGCCAATCGCTAGCAGCATATTCGCCTTCATCAGTATAAGTCATACCCCATTCACTAAATATTCCACCAACCCATTTTGCTGAGCTATCTTTATAACTAATTCTTCTTTGATAATCTAAATAAGTGAAATTAGGTAAACCACCATACCAATCATTACCATTGCCATTGGTATAATCGCGAACACTTGGTATTCGATAATATAATAAACCATTGCAAAAACTTTTGGTTTTATCATAGTCACTATCAACTTGCCCTAACCCACTAGCACCACTTGGATCAGCAATAAACCAACGGGATATCTTGAATGAATACAACAGTAGTAGCTTTTTATTATCCGCATAAATTTTAAATGTAGTTGGAGAAAACCACTTACTTGCGGAATCTTTATTGGGGCCAATAAGTGTAACATCAATCAAATTACTACTTTTAGGCGTTAATTGTAAAGTTACCCCTACCCCTGCTTCTGGTTTAACCACTGAACCATTAGCTGAAATAACTGCTTGTGCAGAAATCCCCTCAACCATTAATGAAAAATTCAAACCATTTGAACCCGTCGTTGGAAAATTAGACTCGGGTTGATTTAAATCCTGTAATTTAAAACCGTTGGTTGGATCCCATTGCTCTGAAGGACCAGCAAAAAAACCACTACCATTGATAACACTCGGTTTAGCAAAACATGCTTTCGGAACGTTATAATCTAGATAGTAACTATGGCTTCCACCACTGAATATACTTATACTTGGTAAGCCAAAAGTCGTGACTAACGATCCACTATCGGCACTCATTGTCATTTTATACGGTGATTGACACGCATTTAGCTGATAATTTGGATTTGACTTGACATAATTTGTCACATCATCACCATTAGCTGTTTCCCACTTTACCTTCAAATTCCCCGTTATGGTTAAAAGTTTATCACCATCCTCATCCCGCCAATAATTGTTTTTCACAATGACATTCGCTAACGTGGTTGAAGGGTAACTAGTGAAAGGTATGCTTGTTTTTATATCATTAAATGTGACAGAGCCGCCATCCATTAAAATAGGATTAGTCATACTTGAATTATCTTCAGATGCCAATATCACTTTGTTATTTGGTAAGGTCAACGATAATAATGGCAAAACTGTATTTGACTCGGTCTTTCCGTTATCAAAACTTAAATAAGGACCTTTTCCATTTATTACCTGCGCTGTTTGTGTTGTTAGACCATAAGCCAAATTTATTAACACCGTATCAACTAATAACAATAATAGTAAACAAGAAAGTAGAGGGCTGGTTATTACTAATTTTATTAACCATCTACTTAATAATGATTGTTTTGCATAAAACAATGTCGCTTTAGTAAGCTGCTGCGGCAATAAAACTGAAATAGTTAGTAGATAAATAGAAAAAGAAATTATAAAAGGAACGGGTGATGAGTTCGATAATAAAAATTGAAAAGTATGCTGACCGCTAACGACTTGATGCGCTAATAAATCCCGATGCCCGATGCCCGATGCCCGATGCCCGATGCCCGATGCCCGATGCCCGATTAAGACCATATTTTAACATATTTTTGCCACTCCCTGTAGCGATTTACTTAATTTTTTCATAAAA
>CALYPO010000026.1 GCA_945276085.1 uncultured Gilliamella sp. | reverse complement strand
TTTTATTATCCTCTGATAAAGGGTTACCTTCTTCCTTACAAAGCACTTCAGGATCATAATAAAAAAAGAACCATCCACAGCCATCTTTAGATGGCCTAATACACCAATCAACATCGAAATTCCAATCAGTTAAATATTTTCCCTGAACAATTAATTTGGTTATATAGTTTTTACTTATTTTGTTTAAATTAATATTATTAACGTTCTTCCATTTCAGAAGAGTAAAAATTCTTTCTGCAAGCTTTATATGGGTAGCTATAGAGTTTTTTCTTACGATTAAACAAGCCGATCCAATTAGTAAACCAAGCGAACTAAAACCGATGAAAAGATTTTCCAAAGAAAAGTCTAAAACAAGATAATTCATTAATAATACACAAAAAATATAAAATATTAACGCAGGCCAAAAACAAACTTTTAAAGCTTGGTTACGCCCAGCATAGCATGGTGGGATAAGAGAAATAATTTGCTCACTGGGTTTCAACATGGCATAAACCTCGTAATAATCATCACGTTTTTCAGCAATTACTTCAACTTGATCACCCTCATTAAATTTATAAAATCCCAGCCAACCTTTAAGGGTAATATCATTATCAAGTTTGGCAGTAATATATTGTGCTTTAACATAATTACTAAGATCACCGCCATTAGCATGACCCAAAGCCGCGAGCCCTGCTGCGGTATTACCGTTTAATGTAGCAAGTAAAGCGCCTCTTTGTAATTTAGCTTTTTGTTTTTCTTTTTGTGCTTCACTTAAATAAGCGCCATCAGCAAGTGGAGCATAACAAAAGAGCCCTTTAAAATCAGTTAGTGTACCTGTTAATTTTATTAAGTCTTTAGGTGGCAACGTTGGATCTTCTATTTTGAGTCCTGTTTTTTTTAACACCTGATCTTTATCTTTATAAGTGATATCTTTGCCGTCATATTTTGCATAGCACATATTCGGTCTTATTCCTTATTGCTATAAATATTCATGCATCCACAGGAATATAACAATATGATAAAATTTATTTTTTAGCTAGCTGAATTGCTAAAAAAAGAACAGATCTTTTTACTACTTTAATCAAACTAGTTTTACCTAACCGAAAAACACATTATCTAAATAATATAAATTGAGTTAACAAAATTACTACATAGTCAAAATTATTTGGAAGGCAGATCGCTAAATTCGCTCAAAATCAATTACAGAACTTAGTAACTTGATTAATGTAATTATAATTTTAATAGGCTACTTTAATTATTATGAAAAAAACTACACTGTCTGTGATTGCCAAACAGGCAAATTTATCGATTGCGTCGGTATCTAGGGTGCTTAAAAAACCTCATTTAACCTCTGTTACAACGCAATCTAAAGTTTACCGAGCGATTGAAGAGTTAAAGATTGATATAAGTTGTAATTTAAAGCCTCATAGCCATTTTAATAAATCTAATCGCATTTTAGTTTTGGATAATCAATTTACACCATATACATTAATTAACTATGGACTGGAGCAGGCGTTAAGACAAGCAGGTTTTACACTATTTTATTTTCGCTTTCCATGCCAATCGAAAACTGATATTCATCATTTAATTCAATTTATTAACCAAAACACCTTTGCCGGAATTTTAGTGATTAATGATGCACCTTACTTAAGTGAGCTTGAACAATTTAAAAAAGCATTGCCACCAATTGTTTTAATAAATCATTTTTCGCGTAATTTTACCTGTGTTTATTTTGATCATTTGATGATCGGTTACCAAATAACGCAATATTTATTAGAAAACGCACATCAAAAAATCGCAATTTTGATGAATGATAACAATAAAATTTGTTCCACACTTTTTTTGCAAGGGTATCAACAAGCGTTACTCAGAGCAAATATAGAATTTAATCCTCACTATCTTGTTGAGCGTTGCATTAGTTATGAACATGGCAGAGCTGCCATAAAAAAACTAATCAATAGCAATAATCCACCTTCAGCGGTTATTTGTGGTGATAATAGTAGTTTGAGCTATCCAGAAAAGAATTATCATAATTTGCAATGTCATCTTTCCGATTATCATGTTGTTTTAGGTGCATTACATCAAGCCCATGAAAGTCAAGCTCAGCTAGTTCGTCCGCTTACTATAACCTATGTGGGCCATGCAAGTGCAAGGCAATATAACGAATTAGATAAATTAAGTCGAATAAATAAACCATTGTATAAAATGGGCCAAGATTCCGCTAATTTGCTTTGTCAACATATTGATAATGCTATAAAAAACGTTAAAAGCTATCACATTATAGAAGCAGAACCTCGTTTTTATTAATGATTAACATCCACTTTAACTTTACCTCGATATTACGAGCAATAAATAGCATAAATTATCTAGGTAACGATGTTCTATAATCAAACTGATATCAGGCGTTTTGGTGATAGTTGATTAAATTTTTGTATACCAATACCGATAAACTGTTGTTCTTGATAAATTCGAACTAATGTTTCGCTCGATACTGATGTATCAAGTACAATATTTCGGCCTAACAATATGTCTTTTCCTTGAATATCAGTTAAAGTAATTTTTGGATAATCTTGCACAGGACTATCCACTGGCATAAGTAAAGCTTGTTTATCGGTAATGTGTTGTAATTCATCCAAGCTGATCATTTTATCAATCGGATAATTAGATACTTGCAAACGTCTTAAATAAATAACATGCGCACCACAGCCAAGTAGTTCGCCCAAATCATCAATAATGGTTCGAATATAAGTGCCCTTCGAGCAATGTATTTCTAATGTTAATTGGTTATTATCGGGATTAAATTGAATAAATTGATTTTGGTAGACAGTAATAGGCCTTGCTTCACGTTCAATCACAATACCTTGACGTGCGTACTCATATAGGGGTTTACCTTGATATTTTAATGCTGAAAACATGGTCGGTACTTGTAAAATATCGCCACGAAAATGCGTTAATGCTTCATCAATTTGTGATTGAGAAATATTAACAACTTTAGAACAAATAATTTGACCATCTGCATCTGAAGTATCAGTTCGTTCGCCTAACTGGGCAACCACGCGATAGCGTTTGTCTGAATCTAACAGGTATTGCGAAAATTTGGTCGCCTCACCAAAACAAATTGGTAACATGCCTGTTGCTAAAGGATCGAGTGCACCTGTGTGCCCTGCTTTTTTTGCATTGAACAGCCTTTTTACTTTTTGAAGTGCATCATTAGAAGTCATACCTTGCGGTTTATCTAACAATAAAACGCCGTGAATGTCACGGCGAATTTTTTTTGTATTCATCATTGGTGCTTTATATTCAAGGTTTAAGTTTTTTTAATAATTATTTGCTAAGTATAATTTTAACTTTTTAGTTAATCTTTATGCCGTTCATTGTCTTGTCTAATCACATCAGACACTAAATTAGACATTTGCATTCCTTTAACCAGTGACTCATCATAAAAGAATTTGATTTCAGGAATAATGCGTAAACGCATCGCTTTACCAATTAAGGTTCGGATATATCCTTTTGCATCATTAAGCACAGTTAGTCCCTGCTCAATAACTTGTGGATCATCATCATTAAGAAAAGTTACAAATACTTTGGCATAGGAAAGATCGCGCGAAATATCTACACCAGAAACAGTGACCATTCCTAATCGTGGATCTTTGATTTCTCGTTGTAAGATGATCGCAATCTCTTTTTGTAATTCATGCCCAACTCGTGATGAGCGGCTAAATGTTTTTGCCATATCTATTTTCCTTAAAATATGAATAAGCAAGGCTTAAACCTTGCTTATAACATGTTTGGTAATGATTAAATGGTACGCTTGATTTCGATAGTTTCGAACACTTCGATACTGTCACCAACACGAACATCATTGTAGTTACGTACACCAATACCACATTCCATACCATTACGTACTTCATTAACATCATCTTTGAAGCGTCGTAGGGATTCAAGTTCACCTTCATAGATAACAACGTTATCACGAAGTACCCGAATTGGATTATGGCGTTTGACCACACCTTCTGTCACCATACAACCAGCAATCGCACCAAATTTTGGTGATTTAAATACATCACGCACTTCAGCAAGACCAATAATTTCTTGTTTGTATTCTGGTGCAAGCATACCGCTCATGGCTTGTTTAACTTCGTCAATTAAGTCATAAATAACAGAATAGTAACGAAGATCTAAGTTTTCAGACTCAATAACCTTACGTGCCGATGCATCAGCACGAACATTAAAGCCTAAAATTATCGCATTTGAAGCCGCTGCTAATGAAGCATCAGTTTCGGTAATTCCACCAACACCTGAACCAATAATTTTCACTTTCACTTCATCAGTTGAAAGTTTAAGCAATGAATCACAGATCGCCTCAACCGAACCTTGAACGTCAGCTTTTAACACGATGTTAAGTTCAGATACATCACCCTCAGTCATGTTGGTAAACATGTTTTCAAGTTTCGCTTTCTGTTGACGCGCAAGTTTCACATCACGGAATTTACCTTGTCGATAGAGCGCAACTTCACGCGCTTTCTTTTCATCACGAACAACAGTGGCTTCATCACCTGCTGACGGTACGCCAGAAAGACCTAAAATCTCAACCGGAATTGATGGGCCCGCTTCGGTAACTTCTTTACCTAATTCGTTGCGCATTGCACGAATACGACCATATTCAAAACCACACAGAACGATATCGCCTTTTCGTAAAGTACCTGATTGAACTAGCACTGTTGCAACTGAACCACGACCTTTATCTAAGAATGATTCAATTACCACTCCGCTCGCCATACCAGATTCATACGCAGTAAGCTCAAGGACTTCGGCTTGTAATAAGATTGCTTCAAGTAATTGGTCGATGCCGGTGCCTGCTTTAGCCGAAACATGAACAAACTGAGTATCACCACCCCAATCTTCTGACATAACACCATATTGGGCCAGTTCACCTTTTACGCGCTCAGGATCAGCTTCTGGTTTGTCGATTTTATTCACTGCAACAACGATTGGTACATTTGCCGCTTTCGCATGTTGAATAGCTTCAATAGTTTGTGGCATCACACCATCATCAGCCGCTACAACTAATACCACGATATCGGTTGCTTTAGCACCACGAGCACGCATTGAGGTAAATGCAGCATGGCCTGGTGTATCTAAAAAGGTGATTTCGCCATTTGGTGTTTTTACATGGTAGGCACCGATGTGCTGCGTAATACCACCGGCTTCACCCGATGCCACTTTCGCTTTACGGATGTAGTCAAGTAATGAAGTTTTACCATGATCAACATGCCCCATGATAGTGACGACAGGCGCTCGAGCTACTTTTTCAGCGCCGGTATCACGGTCGCTCATGAGCGATTCTTCAAGTTCGTTTTCACGACGAAGTACCACTTTGTGTCCCATTTCTTCGGCAACAAGTTGTGCCGTTTCCTGATCGATAACCTGATTAATGGTTGCCATCGCCCCCATCTTCATCATAGTTTTGATAACTTCAGAACCTTTAACAGCCATTTTATTAGCAAGTTCAGCAACAGTTATCGTTTCACCAATGACTACATCACGGTTAACGGCTTGAACAGGTTTAGTAAAGCTTTGTTGCAATGCACTTTTACCTTTCTTTTTGTGACCACTACGCGTAACTGCACGGGCTTCTTCTCGTTCAGCTTTACCTTCAGATAATTTACTAGCTTTTTTCTGTTTAGTTTGTTTACCGCCACGACCTCGGCCTCGACCACCTTCGACTTCTCGGTCGGTATCATCTTCAGCAGCGCGTGCATATTTAGATGTGGTGACATGATAATCATCATCTTCACTATTGTCGTTATCATCAGTATCACTATATTGCTCGGCTAGTTTGCGAGCTTCTTCGGCCATACGTTTAGCATCTTCTTCTAATTTTCGACGATTTTCTTCTTCAGCTTTACGTTTTATTTCGTTGGCCTCGGCTTCTAAACGCGCTTTTTCTTCTTGTGCTTTTTTTACTTTAGGATCCGTTGTCGGCTCTTGCACAGGTTTAGCGGCTTGCTGTTTAGCTTTCTCTTCTTGAGCACGTTTTTTAGCCTCTTCTTCGCGTTTTTTAGCTTCTTGCTCTGCGGCTTCTGCAGCTAACTTCGCTTTCTCTTCAGCTTCTTTACGCGCTTGTAATTCTGCTAATTCTGCTTCTTGTTTAGCTTTTTCAGCTTCTAGACGTGCTTTTTCTTGCTCGGCAGCAATTTCAGCCGGATCGCGTTTTACAAAAGTACGTTTTTTACGGACTTCGACTTTAATTTCTTTGCTTTTGCCACCCGCACTTGACACATTTAACGTTGAATGAGTTTTACGTTGTAGTGTTAATTTTGTTGGACCTTGCTGAGGATTTAAATGCGCAAGCAAAGCTTCTTTTTCCTTTTGTGTAACAGTGTCAGACGCGGTTTTTTTCATCCCAGCATCGGCAAACTGTTGCAAAAGTGTTTGCACTGGAGTATTTATCTCTTGAGCCAGTGTTTCGATTGATACTTTGGTCATGTATTACTTTCCCTCAATTATTCATTTGCAAACCAACAAATATTACGTGCAGCCATAATAAAATCGCCAGCTTGTTTACTTGTTAAACCTTCAATATCCACGAGATCATCGGTACCTTGTTCTGCTAAATCTTCCAAAGTAATAACGTCATGTTGGGCTAATTGGTAGGCTAATTCTTGTGTCATACCCGGTAAATCTAATAAATCTTGCGCCGGTCTTTTATCACCACTATGAGCAAGCGCTAAGGTTGTTAAAGCATCTTTTGCGCGATTTCTTAATGCTTCAACCAGTTCTTCATCAAGCTCTTCAATTTCAAGTAATTCATCAACCGGTACATAAGCAAGTTCTTCTAGCGAAGTAAAACCTTCTTCAACTAATAGTTGTGCCAGATCTTCTTCAATGTCTAAATGCTTCATTAAGTTACTGATTGCAGCAAATGATTCGGCATGATGTTTTTCTTGTAAATCTTCGGTACTCATTACATTTAACGTCCACCCCGTAAGTTGTGATGCTAAACGGATATTTTGACCATTACGACCAATAGCCTGTGGTAAAGTATCAGCATTAACAGCCACATCCATTGTATGTTTATCTTCATCAACAACAATTGACACAACATCAGCAGGTGCCATTGCATTAATCACGTACTGTGCAGGGTTATCATCCCACAATACGATATCAATACGTTCACCACCAAATTCATTCGAAACAGCTTGGACTCGAGCGCCTCGCATACCAACACATGCACCAACTGGATCGATACGACGGTCGTTACTGCTAACAGCAATTTTAGCGCGAGAACCCGGATCACGAGCAACACCTTTAATGTCGATCATCTCTTCACCAATTTCAGGGACTTCAATACGGAATAGCTCTTCCATCATCTCTGGGTTAGACCGGCTAATGCATAACTGCGCAGGTTTATTGTCTTGTTCAACCAAATATAAAATACCGCGTACACGATCGCCAATACGGAAGTTTTCGCGTGGCAGCATATCATGACGTGACATCATTGCATCGGCATTATTACCTAAATCTAAAATCACGCTATCGCGATTGGTTTTTTTGACGATACCCGTTACGATTTCACCAATTCGGTTTCTAAACATGTCAATGACCATTGCACGCTCAGCTTCGCGTACTTTTTGTACAATAACTTGTTTCGCCGTTTGTGTTGTAATTCGGTCAAAAGCAACAGATTCAATTTGTTCTTGAACATAGTCACCAATTTTTAATGTTGGATCTTCATATTGCGCTGCTTCTAGGGTTATTTCTTTAGTTGGTTGTGTAACTTCATTGACCACCAACCAACGGCGAAATGTATCATAATCGCCAGTTTTATGATCAATTTTTACCACAACATCAATATCAACATTATGTTTCTTTTTAGTGGCTGTTGCTAATGCGGTTTCTAACGCTTCAAAAATTTTGTCACGCGTTAGTGCTTTTTCATTTGATACTGCTTCAACAACAGCTAAAATTTCTTTATTCATCCTTTACACCCGTACTCTATTTAAGGTTAAAATTAGGTACTATATTTGCTTTTTGAATATTGCTAAAAGCAAACACTTCATCGTTATTATCCACCGTTAGTGTAATCATCTCATTATCAATGGATTTTATCTGTCCTTTCCATTTGCGACGATTAGCAACAGGAATACGCAGACTAATTGTGACTTCTTCACCAACAAAACGTTGATAGTGTTCTAACGTAAACAGTGGTCTGTCCATACCTGGTGATGAAACTTCAAGGTTATAAGCATCTTTGATAGGATCTTCCACATCAAGCACAGCGCTAATTTGTCGGCTAACATCAGCACAATCATCAACAGTTATACCGTTTTCACTATCTATATAAACTCGTAACACTGGGTAACGGCCACGAATGTATTCAACGCCAACTAACTCAAAACCAAGGGCATTCACAGGTTCTTGTATGATATCCGTCAATTGCTGTTCTATATTAGCCAAACAAACCTCCACTGCAAAAAATAAAAAAAGGGCATATAGCCCAACATTCCTTTTAAACTTACGCTTAAATCAAAACACGAAAAAAAACCTCGACATGCGAGGCTACATTTAAAACTAACTATAATGAAGCCACTTGATTCGAACTTTCATGCAATAATAACAGGATAAATTGATTTATGAATGAAAATTTAAGTGGTTGCGGGGGCTGGATTTGAACCAACGACCTTCGGGTTATGAGCCCGACGAGCTACCAAGCTGCTCCACCCCGCGATAGATGGTTGAAGATTATACCTTATTTTAAATAAAGTGCAACGTGTAATAATGTTAATTTTAGCAAATATAGCTGAAGTAATTGATTAATCTAACAGAATAAATTTCAGTCTTTTTTACAAAACAGATGTAAAATAAGTCAGCAAAATGGCATAATCAAATCTATAAAAAAATAAAATATTCCGCTGAATTCTCAGCGGAAAAAAATTATTTAGACGTCGCTAATTTCATCTTTTTAACAAACTCGGTCATTTCATTGAGCATTTTTTCAGGTTCATCTAAATTTTTCTCGATAATTTTGACTGTCGCAGATCCAGCGATCGCACCAGCTGCTCCTGATTTAATTGCTTCACTCACTTGTGAGGGTTCTGAGATACCAAATCCTTGAATCGCTGGCGGCGCGCCGTACTGAGTCAATTTTTGGATTAAATGCGTTAAAGGTTTATTGGCGCGATTTTCAGTACCGGTTACACCAGCACGTGACACAAGATAGGTGTAACCTTTACCCAATTCAGCTATTTTTTTAATAACTTCGTCATCAGCATTTGGTGGGCAAATAAAGATTGGCGCAATCTTATATTTTTCTGCATGTTTGGTAAATTCTTGTGCATACTCAACCGGTAAATCAGCAATTAATACTGAATCTACGCCTGCTTTTGCACATTTCGCATAGAAGTTATCAATACCATTTTTAAAAACTAAATTAGCATAGATGAGTAAGCCAATAGGAATATCAGTATGATAGCTTCTGATTTGAGTTAATATTTCAAAACATTTTTCAACACTAATACCACCTTTAAAAGCGCGAATATTCGCATTTTGAATGGTTGGTCCATCGGCCATAGGGTCAGAAAACGGAATACCCAGCTCTAATGCATCCGCACCAGCATCAATTAAAGTTTGTATTATTTGTAAAGAGAGTTCTGGATTAGGATCCCCAACAGGAACAAAAGGAACAAATGCGCCCCGCTTTTCTTGATTTAATTTATCAAATAATTTTTGATAACGGTTCATTCAATTTCTCCTTTTGCTTTTAAAATATCATAAACAGTAAAGATATCTTTATCTCCGCGGCCCGATAGATTGACAATCAACAGCTGTTCTTTATTAGGATTTTCTTTGATCATCTTTAGTGCATAAGCTAAAGCATGCGATGATTCTAACGCAGGAATAATACCCTCATGACGCGACAACGCTTTAAAGGCATCTAACGCTTCATCATCGGTAATCGAAACATATTGCGCACGGCCGATACTATCTAAATAAGCATGTTGAGGTCCAACCGATGGAAAATCAAGGCCCGCTGATATCGAATACGACTCTTCAATTTGTCCTTCATCAGTTTGCATCATTGGCGATTTCATACCAAAGTAGATACCCAATTTACCATGTTTTAATGATGCACCATGTTCACCGCTTTCAATGCCGTGTCCACCCGGTTCAACACCAATTAAGCGTACTGATTTTTCTTCAATAAAATTCGCAAACATCCCAATTGCATTAGATCCACCGCCAACACAAGCAATCACGGCATCAGGCAAACGTCCTTCTTTTTCCATAATTTGCTGTTTGGCTTCGCGGCTAATCATCTGCTGAAATTCACGTACAATAGTCGGGAAAGGATGCGGACCTGCTGCGGTACCTAGCATATAGTGAGCTTTTTCATAACTTCCTGACCAGTCACGCAGTGCTTCGTTACAAGCATCTTTTAAAGTAGCTGAACCTGTTTCAACCGGAATCACAGTCGCTCCCATTAAACGCATTCTAAACACATTAGGCGCTTGCCGTTTAACATCTTTTGCGCCCATATAAATACGGCATTTTAAGCCAAGTAACGCACAGGCCAGTGCTGATGCAACGCCATGCTGCCCTGCACCGGTTTCGGCAATAATTTCGGTTTTGCCCATACGTTTGGCAAGTAACGCTTGCCCTAATACTTGATTGGTCTTGTGCGCACCGCCATGTACAAGATCTTCACGTTTTAAATAGAGTTTAGTTTTAGTGCCTGCTGTTAAGTTTTTACATAAAGTAAGCGCAGTTGGTCGACCGGCATAATTGACTAATAAATCATTAAACTCTTTTTGAAAACTTGGATCATGAATCGCTGATAAAAAAGCATCCTCAAGTTGCTCAAGCACAGGCATCAATATTTGAGGGACATACTGCCCACCAAACTCACCAAAATAAGGATTTAATTTTGACATAACTATTCCTTTTAACATTAATTAAATTTGTTCAAATACAGCTTGAATTTTGTGTTTATCTTTAATACCCGGCGAAATTTCGACACCAGAATTTAAATCCACCCCAATCACATTTGTAGCTAAAGCATTTTTTATATTTTGCGGATTAATGCCGCCGGCTAAAATCACATTAGTTAAATCTTGCCCTGCTAGTAGTGACCAATCAAAGCTTTTACCCGTTCCCCCGGCGCCATGATCAAATATATAACGACTGAATAACGGATTATTGTGTTCGGGGATGGTATTGCTGATACTTAATGCTTTCCAAATCTGACAATTTTTAGGTAATTTTTCACGTAATAATTGGATATATTGGTTATCTTCATCACCATGCAATTGAACAGCATAAAGTGAAAGTTGTTCAGCTATTTGACAAACTTGATCTATCGTTTCATTTTTAAACACACCTACCCAATTTAGCGGCGCAGCTGAAATGACTATTCGGGCATTTATTGGCGAGATATAACGAGGTGATTTTGGTGCAAATATCAATCCACCATATACCGCACCGGCTTGGTAAGCTGCTATCGCATCTTCAGCGCGAGTTAAACCACAAACTTTATTTTCGCCCAGCATGACTTTACGAATCGCTAAGGTTAAATTAGGTTCTGACATCAGCGCGCTACCAATTAAAAAACCACTAGCAAACTGACTTAATTCTTTAACTTGATTATGTGTGTAAATCCCCGATTCGCTGATAATAATGCGATCATCAGGAATGGTTTTCGATAGATTTTTAACACGATTTAAATCGACACTCAAATCACGCAAATTACGATTATTAATGCCTATCACTTTAGCACCAAGTGCAATTGCTCGTTCCACTTCGGCTTGCGTGCTTGCTTCGGTTAATATGCCCATATTGAGTTGATGAGCGATACGGCTTAAGTGACGATACTCATCGTCATTGACGACTGATAGCATTAATAAAATGGCATCGGCCTGATAATAACGCGCTAAGTAAATTTGATATTCATCAATAATAAAGTCTTTGCAAAGAACAGGCTGAGTTACCTCATTACGTACGATAGGCAAAAACTCAAAACGTCCTTGAAAGTATTTTTCGTCGGTCAACACCGAAATAGCCGAAGCATAATCTTTATACACTTTGGCAATAGTTGCAGGATCAAAATCATCCCGAATTAACCCTTTTGACGGTGAGGCTTTTTTGCATTCTAAAATAAATGCTGTTTTAGTTTGATTCAATGATTGATAAAAATCACGATCACTAGGCTTCACATCCATTTTAAATGTTTCAAGCGGTTTTGATGCTTGCTGTGAGACTAACCAACTTTGTTTATCTTCGATGATTTTTTTCAATACGGTTGCCATTTCAACATTTTCCGTTAATGCTGCAATTGCCATATTTTTCTCCACTGTTATCTTGCCGCTAATTGCTGTAATAGTTGATAAGCTTTACCACTACGCATCATTTCAATCGCTTGTTTAGCATTTTGTTTTAAATCGGACTGACCAAACAAACTCATTAACATCGCAACGTTAGCGGCGATCGCTGCTTCATGAGCCGGTTTGCCATGTCCTTGTAAAATCGCAATTAACATATCACGATTCATCTCTGGCGTGCCACCTTCAATATCTTTTAATGTATATTGCTGTAAGCCAAAATCTTGCGGTGTTAACGTAAAGTAACGAATTTTGCCATTATGCACTTCAGCCACTTGCGTTTCACCATGAATCGCAACTTCATCCATTCCTGAACCATGTACCACATAGGCATGGGTATAACCTAACATAGTTAACGTTTCAGCAATCGGTTTGATTAAATCTGGGTGATATACCCCTAATAAAATTCGTTTAGGACGAGACGGATTAATGAGCGGCCCTAGTACATTAAAAATCGTTCGAGTCTTCAATTGCTGACGAACCGGCGCGGCATGACGAAAACCTGAATGATATTGCTGAGCAAATAAAAAACATACACCAAGCTCATCCAACGCCTTACGCGAATCTTCGGCCGGCATATTTAATTTAATGCCTAAAGCAGACAACACGTCTGATGAACCTGATTTACTCGACACCCCACGGTTACCATGTTTAGCCACCTTATAACCTAACGCAGCAGCCACAAAGGCACTGGCGGTTGAAATATTAATACTGTTGGTACCATCACCACCTGTTCCGACAATGTCGGTAAACGCATAATCTGGAATAGCAAAACTATCGGCATTTTCAAGCAGTGCTTGCGCGGCTCCTGCGATTTCATCTGGCTTTTCACCGCGAACTTTCATACTAATTATTGCTGTTGCCAATACCGTCGGTTCGATTTTACCTTGAATAATTAAGTTGAACAGTATTTTACTTTCTTGTTGGCTTAATACCTGTCCTAAATATAACTTATTGAGAATAGGTTGAATATTATACTCTTGCTTATCAATAATGGCTTCTTGTTTTGGTTGCGCTGTTTTTTGTGATGGATTAAGCGCCCACTCAATGGTTTGCTCAAGCAGTTTTACGCCTTGAATAGTTAAAATTGATTCGGGATGAAACTGAAAACCACACACCCGATCCTCATCATTACGCACCGCCATCACAATATTATTACACAAGGCATTAATGGTTAGAGTTTTAGGAATATTTTCGCCTTTTAATGAATGATACCGCGCGACCGGTAATGGATTAGGTAAGCCTTTAAACATGGCTTGTTCATCGTGTTCAATAAGTGAAGCTTTGCCATGTAAAATATCACCCGCCGGTACAATGCTTCCACCATAAGACTCAACAATCGCCTGATGACCAAGGCAGATACCTATAATCGGTAATTTACCTTTTAGGCGTTTAAGTAATTCTGGCATACAACCTGCTTCACTTGGTGCGCCGGGTCCTGGCGATAACATCAAAATCGGATTTTGCATTTGTGAGAGTTTTTCAACTATCACATCAGCCGGGATCGTATTACGATAAATCGTCACATTATGTTGGCTATTACGTAGTTGATCGACGAGGTTATAAGTAAAAGAATCAATATTATCAATAAATAAAATATTAGCCATTAGAATATACCTTCTACATTATGTGCTGCCATAATTGCTCTAACCACAGCGCGCGCTTTATTACGTGATTCGTCGGATTCAAATTGTGGTTCAGAATCTAAAACCACGCCGCCACCAGCTTGAACAGTCGCTATGCCGTTTTCAACATAAGCACTACGAATCACAATACACGTATCAAGGTCACCATTGGCAGTAAAATACCCTACTGCCCCACCATAGCTACCCCGTTTAACTTTTTCTGATTCGGCAATCAATTGCATTGCACGAATTTTGGGCGCACCGGTTAATGTCCCCATATTCATGGTCGCTTGATAAGCATGAAGTGCATCTAAATCTTCACGTAATTGACCAATGACTTTTGACACCAAATGCATCACAAACGAATAGCGATCAACTTTGAGTAAATCTTTAGTATATCGTGTACCCGGCTGACAAATACGTGCTAAATCATTACGAGCTAAATCGACTAACATTAAATGTTCTGCTAGTTCTTTCTTGTCGGTACGCATATCTAACTCTAAACGACTATCTAAATCATAATCAATGTCGCCATTGGCGGTTAAGCCTCGAGGACGCGTTCCGGCAATAGGATAGATTTCAACTTGATTGGTAGCTTTACTATATTTAAGCGCGCTTTCAGGTGAAGCACCAAATAACACAAAATCCTTATCTTGCATATAAAACATATAAGGGCTTGGATTATTAGTTTTAAGAAGTTGATAGGCAGACAAAGGCTTAGGACAAGGCAATGTAAAACGACGAGATGGCACTGCTTGAAATATTTCGCCTTGTTGAATCGCATCTTGCATCTTTTTAACTGTGGTATTAAAGTCATCATCACTTTTATTACAATCAACCGTAATATTGGCAAGGGATTGAGTAGGAATTGGCTTTATCGGTTGGTTTAACAAAGTTTGCAGCTCATCAATACGTTTAGTTAAACGTTCCACTTCGTTTGGATCAGCCGTGAAAGCGGTCGCTTTTAATATTGAAACGTGATTTTGATGATTAATTTCTAATAACGTTTCGGCTAAATAAAAACAAAAATCTTGGCAGCGCATATCAGTAGGGAGTTTAGGTAAATTTTCAAAACCAGCCACCAAATCATAACTAAATAGCCCGCCAACAAAAATCGCATCATGGCTTGCTTGTTTCGAATAATTCACAAGACTAAGTAGCGTTCTTAGCGCATCAAAAACGGATAGCGATTTTAATCGAGAATCCTCATCTTGCATGGCATCAACTTGAGGAAACACCAATGTCAACTTTGACGTTTCAGCTTCAACTTTCACAGTACTTGCTGAAAATGCATCGGCAAGTAAAGGTAACAACGTTTGCCCATTTGAAGTTAAAGCTTCAAATATCACCTGCTGATCGATTGCCGAAATGCGTAACGCACTATCCACAATCATCACACTTTTTATGCCTTGCTTGTTATCGATTTCGGCTGATTCAAGCAGCAATGTAGCTGGCCTGTCATGACATAATTGATAAAATACCTGAGTCGGATCTTGATAATAACCAATGGTTTTGGTTATCTGCGTTAATGTTGGCTTATTCATTGTTGACTCTCTATTTTTAAATTTTTATTTAAACTATGCATTTAATTATGAAAAACTAAAAACCCGCGCTAAGCGGGTTTTATAAACAAAGACAATGCTTTATCAAATCACCCGCCCAAAGTGATACGCCACCAACCAAAATTAGCGAATTTGCAAGCAATCAAATAACAGTATTGTGATTTCATGATTATTATTAATGTAAAATGAATGTTGTACTATTAAACTAGTTCATTGATGCAATGTCAAGTGAATATTTTGTGTGCAAAAATAAAATTTATTTTAGTATATCAATAGCAAGTTTAACCAAAGGATGCTATTTGTTATAAAGCATCCTTTGTAAAAATTAGCGCAACGGCATTTCGGATTGAATCACTTTAACCAACTTAGATCTTGGTTTTGACGAAATACGAAAGTGGTTAGTAATCCATAATTTATGATGTGCTTCACATTGCGGACCTAAATAAATCTTCTCAATATAATCTTCCACCGTTTTGTAATTAATAAATAAACTGCTGGCTTGAACATAATCTGTCGGCGCTTGAATTTTTTCATCGGCAATATTTGTGATATAAATCATTCGACATTCATCTTCATCTTCAAATGCAGCATGCTTGATTAAGCACGAGATAGGCATGACGGCTAAGGTAATTAATTGATCGAGAATAGAAAGATTTTTTACCTGTCCGTTTGCCTTTAATTTTTTTATTTTTTGTTTTATTTGATTTAATATCTTTCTAATTGTTTTAATTTTATGCTCTTCATCTAATTGGTTTAGGTAGTCATTCCATTTTTCTTCAATCTCAGCTGCAGAACTTTCTCGGTGCTCCAGATAAAAAGAAAATTTATTACGTTTGGCAAGACTAATATATTCATTATTTGGATCAAAATACAAACAACGGAACAAAGGTAGATCATGAAAGGAGGATTGTGTTAACGGTTCGTTCTTCTCATTAGCATCAGTTTTATTATCAATAAAATCTTGTTTTGCCATTTTAACTGATGTGAATTTATTTAAATGATTAATACCATCAGGATTGATGCTTTGCTGAACATCGTCGCCAAAAAAATTTTGATTAAATACGACACTGACACTCGAGCCGACAATATTGTTTTCATTGCCATATAAACGAAATTGATTTAACGAATTGTGATTAAATGAAAAACTGGCTAAAAAGCTTTTAATTTCACTATCCCTATCGGTTTTAATATCGAGCCAATTAGTCAGGATCTGATTTTCAGTGGGATCGTTCATAAAATCAACCACATTTAAACGGAAATCGCTAGGCTCATTTTTTAAAAGACTAAATAACACGCCCGGTCTAGTATAATGCGCAACCTGCCGTTCATATTGTTTCTCTTCACTTTTTAAGTTTTCATTTAATTTAAATGTAACCAGTAACTGCTTCTGAATATTTTCTGCTAATGTTCTGATATCACAAATGTACTGAGTAACTGATTGCTCGCGTTTATTGGCATCGGCAAATAGTGAAGAAGCTTCATTATTATTATCAATGACTGATAACATGATTTGAGCAATAATATAATGTTTAAATAAATCATTGGAATAAGACACTTTCAGATAATATTCTTTTGCTTTTTTAAAACTCCCTTCTGTTTTTTTAAAATAGATATTATCCCCTAAATAAAAATTCGCTATATTGGAAACAACAGGATTAATGCTATCACAACATTGTAAGAAACACTGACTGGCTTCGTTATAAAGCTGTTTTTCAGTTTGATAGATAAGACCTAAATGATATTGTGCGCTAACATAAGCATCGGCATTATCCTCCCTTTGTACCTGTAAATAATGGTATTCTGCCTGCTTGATATCCTGTTTTTTAAATTGGTAAATAAACGCTAAACAATATTGAGCCCTAGCATAAGCATCGGCATTATCCTGCCTTTTCACCCGTAAATAATAGTATTCTGCCTGCTCGATATCCTGTTTTTTTAATTGGTAAATAAGTGCTAAATTACATTGTGCCCTCGCATAAGCATCGGCATTATCCTCCCTTTGTACCTGTAAATAATGGTATTCTGCCTGCGCTATGTTATTTTCTTCATCTTGATATATCAGGGCTAAATTGAACTGAGCTTCGGCATATAAATTAGGA
>CALYPO010000025.1 GCA_945276085.1 uncultured Gilliamella sp. | reverse complement strand
AAGGTGGCCGTACTGTTGGTGCGGGTGTTGTTGCTAAAGTTATTAAATAATTTTATACACTAGCGACAATAAGAAGGGTGTCGTTTGATACCCTTTCTTATCTAGTCTGTTTAGCAAAATGTTTTTCTTTAAAGAGCATTTTGGAAAATAGATATTATTATAAATAACATAATCATAGGTTTTATATGCTAGTAAGTAACGAGAGTCAAGATACAAACACGAATCTAGACAAATTCAAATGGGGTTTAGTTCTAGTACTGATTGCGTTTATTGTCTGGGGGAATTTCTATTTTGCTGGACCTAATGATATATATCAACCAAATACTATCGTGCGAATTATTGCGGTTGTTGTAATTTCGTTGTTAACTTTATTTATTGCCTTTACAACAAATAAAGGTAAGGCATTTTATGTGTTTTTACAAGAATCTAGAAAAGAGCTAAGAAAGGTAGTTTGGCCAACACGTAAAGAGACCGTACAAACAACTTTACTCATTGCTGCAATTACTGTGATTGTCGGCTTAGCACTTTGGGGAATGGATTCTTTATTCCGTTCAATAGTCTTTTATTTAACATCAATAGGACGTTAATATGAGCGAAGCACAACAAAAACGTTGGTATGTCATTCAAGCTTACTCAGGTTATGAAGCGCGTGTTGCACAATCATTACGTGAATATATCAAATTACATAATATGGAAGACGCATTTGGCGAAGTATTAGTTCCTACAGAAGAAGTCGTTGAGATGAAAAGTGGTCAACGCCGTAAGAGTGAACGTAAATTCTTCCCAGGTTACGTACTAGTTGAAATGATAATGAACGATGCGACTTGGCATTTGGTCAAAAGTGTACCAAGAACTATGGGCTTTATTGGTGGTACATCGGATAGACCAGCACCGATCAGTCAACGTGAAGTTGATGCAATTATGAATCGCTTACAACAAGTCGGTGACAAACCTCGCCCTAAAACGTTGTTTGAACCGGGTGAGCTTGTGCGTGTTAATGAAGGGCCATTTGCTGACTTTAATGGTGTGGTTGAAGAAGTTGATTACGAAAAAAGTCGCCTAAAAGTTTCAGTTTCTATTTTTGGTCGTTCAACACCTGTTGAGCTTGATTTTAGCCAAGTAGAAAAAAGCTAATTTATTTGAATATTTTTAATTCAATGACAACAAAAATCACAGAAATTATTCTGTGATTTTTTTTATGCAAAAAATCTGCCTTAAAAATAACAATTACTACTTTTTATTCGCTATTTAAATGTAATGACGTAGATAGCCTTGTTTGGATCCACGTCAACGTTTTATCCTTTCGATAAAATGATAGGATAAACATAAAGGTGAATTTGTTCATCACCGACAGATATGATTTGTATTGCGTTTTAGTTTTTTGTCTATTTTTACTTCATTAGTATATTTCTACTAGCTACTCTTCTCATTAAGTATCTTCACTTAAAAATATTTTTATAGCTCATAATGGTGTAATTAACTTTATGTTTTAAATCAAATTTTTCATTTTTATGCTATTTATACATTATTTTGTATGGTATTGACTATAACCATCTTATGGTTTGTTATCCTCGTATAGGCTATGCAATAATATTTTTTGGTTTGAAATGATGATGATGCATAAGTTTGCTGGCTTTTAGGGAATGGAAGGTGATTGCTTTGTCATTAAAACAATAATAACAATTACCATATTAGTATGTGCCGTATACCCAACTCCGGCTATATTTTGACGATGTTCATGGACAGAAAAATTTATACCGTTTCAATTTATTAATATTTTATCAACGATCTATTTATTCGAGTTATTTTTAACGCAATTTTATTAGGTATTGCTGTTGGAGTTAATGCGGCATTTAGGGGTAATTTATGCACCGCATAGTGCTAGAATATGCTAAGCATATAATGGTTATAGGTCGAACTTTTTATTATCAATTATTACCCTGATTGTTGTTGTTAGACTTGTGTTATGCCGATAATGGGATGTTACGGAATTTGCTACCAACTATTTAGGTTTATCAAAAACTAATTTTATGGGTGTGCTAATATTTTCTTAGCACATTATCACTATGATTATATTTCAATTTTAGATTAAAAGCTGAAATGCCAAGATCAAATCAAACTTAAATCAACACAGTGTATTGTTGGTATTAGACTAGAAACTATTGAGTTGATGACCAAAAAAGCTGAAGATTGCCAAAAATATCATGCCGAAAATATAGTGTGCAGGGTGTCTTTGTATGAGATTTCAGTTAACTGGCATGATTAAATCTTACTTTTAAAAGTTAATTCCATTTAATTTAAAGCCAAAAGACGGCGATGAATTTTATCTAAAAATTCATCGAAAAGGAATGTTGGTATTAGATGAGTAAATTGCCTAGACAAATTCAATAAATTATTTTTAGCAATACAATTTGATTTGTTTAACTCTTTTTATTTTTTACTAAGGATAAAGTATAAGACTACCTTTCATAAGGCGATCTTATTTTATCTTTTACATCATTTGCTTTTGTATTGGTTGCTTTAGTCAACAGCAACCAAACAAGGATATATTTGTGTGCGAGGTTGCTTTTATTACAATATTCAAAATTAGCCCTTTACAATAAAATGCGTTTCAATGTTGCTCTTTTAGTAAAGATTATTATGGCTATATGTTAATTAGCAAAAATAAAAGTCAAAAAACAATATTAAACCTCACAGTTAAAATCTTCTAGTTGCTGCTGTAAATCTAACCATTTCATCTCTGATTCTTCTTGATCACCTTTAAGTTGGCTCTGTTTAAGTAATAATTCGGTTAATTGTGATTTATTTTCTGTTTCGTAAATAGTTGGATCAGCTAATTGTTCTTCAATCGCTTTTAATTGTTTTGTCAGGTGTTCAAGAACTTGCTCTTCTTTTTGCAACAATTTTTTTATTGGCTGCATTTGTGATCTTAATTCCGCTTCACGACGTTTTTGTTCTTTGCGCTCTTGCGAAGAAATATTTTGAACACTATCTTTTTTAGCCGTATCTTGATCGGGTTCAGGCTGATTTTCAGCTTTCTGTTCTTCAGCAAGCCATTTTTGGTAGTCATCAAGATCGCCATTAAATGGTTCGACTTTATGATTGTGGACTAAATAAAACTCATCAGTTGTTGAACGTAATAGATGACGATCATGTGATACAACAACTAAAGCTCCTTCAAAATCAATAAGGGCCTCGGTTAATGCCTGACGCATATCTAAATCTAAATGGTTAGTGGGTTCATCAAGTAACAATAAATTGGGTTTTTGCCAAACAATTAATGCTAACACTAATCGCGCTTTTTCACCGCCTGAAAATGTTTTTACAGGTTCATTGACTTTATCACCATGAAAATCAAAACCACCTAAATAGTTACGCAGTTCTTGTTCTGTTATTTTAGGATCAGCAAGTTTGGTTAGATGCCAAAGTGGCGATTCTTCACCACGCAAATACTCTAACTGATGCTGAGCAAAATAGCCTAATTGAACACCTTTGGCTAAATTAATATGGCCTTCTTTAGGTTGTAGTTCGCCCGCTAATAATTTAATTAAGGTCGACTTACCCGCTCCATTGCGTCCTAATAAACCAATTCTTGAGCCTGGCACAAGATTCAATTTAATTTTTTCAAGGACAATTTTATCTCCATAGCCGGCAACCACTTTATCCATCATCAATAATGGACTTGGTAAAAATTCAGAAGGTTTAAAATTAAAATGGAAAGGATTATCCACATGAGCCGGTGCTATCAGTTCCATTTTTTCTAGCATTTTAATTCGACTTTGCGCTTGTTTCGCTTTGGTTGCTTTAGCTCTAAAACGGTCGATATAACTTTGCAAATGAGCGACTTTCTGTTGTTGGCTTTCGTATAATGATTGTTGTTGTGCCAGTTTTGCTGAGCGCTGTGTTTCAAATGAGGAATAATTGCCTGTGTATTCAAATAATTTCTTTTGTTCGATGTGAATAATTTTATTCACTAGCGGATCTAAAAAATCGCGGTCATGTGAGATTAAAATTAGTGTACCTTGATAATTACTTAACCACTTTTCAAGCCAAATTACAGCATCTAAATCAAGGTGATTGGTCGGTTCGTCCAGTAGCAGTAAATCAGAACGACACATTAACGCTTGTGCCAAATTTAGTCGCATTCGCCAACCGCCCGAATAGGATTTAACCGGTAACAGAAGTTGTTCGTTAGAAAATCCTAAACCATGTAATAGTGTTGCAGCTCTTGCCTGTATTGACCAAGCATCAATGGTATCGAGTTTTTCATGAATAATTGCAATTTGTTCACCATTATTTTCTTGATTAGCAATGGCTAATTTCTGTTCTAATTGGCGATACTCTCGATCCCCATCAATAGCATACTCAATAGCAGGCACATCTAAAGCGGGTGTTTCTTGATTAACCCAAGCAAGTTGCCATTGTGCAGGAATGCTCAAGCTACCACCGTCTGCTTGAATTTCACCTTTGATTAGCGAAAATAAGGTGGATTTTCCACAACCATTTTTACCAACTAATCCCACTTTTTGTTTAGGATTAATAGTAGCGGAAGCATTATCTAATAGTAGATTAACACCTCGGCGAATTTGGATGGAATCAAAAATAATCATGATATAGTGATCTATTATTCAAAATAAAATGCGCTATCCTAGCAAAAATTGAAGTTCAAGTAAAATCAAAATAGGATGACCAAGATGGTAATGAGTCCTTATAATCTAACGCCTAAAATTGCACAACAAATTGTTGATATAACCATGAAAATCATTGATTGCAATATCAATGTGAGGGATAGGTAGGTAAGGCTTTCAGATAAATGAAAGCCCTTTATGATTGCTAAAGGGCTTAACGTTATTTAGTTCTATTATGATTGTTTGATTGCTGTTAACGATCGACGAATAAAGTACAAACAGATCGCCACAAATACCGCTAATCCCAAATATTGTGGTAATGTACCTAAGTCAGCCGATATAGCCAGTGGTGCATCACTACCGCCACTGGCAATACTGATAACAATCACTACCGCTAATAACACACCAACTAAACTTTCACCCACAATTAATCCCGAAGCAATTAACGCCGCTTTACGATCAACTTTTTTATATTGCGCTTGAGGATCTAAATTTTGTTTTTTTGCTTTAGCATAAGCGCTACGCTTAATTAACCACGACAGTATGGTGCCCACGAAGATTGGCATAGTAATGGTCGGTGGTAAATAGATACCTAAGCCCACCGCTAGTGCAGGTAAACGGAAGCGACATTTTGATTTTGCTAAAATTAAATCAATGATGATAATCATTGTACCAACCGCCAAACCGATTATAATCATGGTCCAATCAAGTTGATGAGAGAATATTCCTTTGGCGATAGTTGTTATTAAGGTTGCTTGCGGCGCAGCTAACACTTGTGACTGATCCATATCTGCTCGTGGTAATGCCCCAGTAAAACCATATGCGTTATAGAGAATCTCAAGAATAGGTGCGATAACAATAGCACCAACCACACAACCAATGAGTAAAGCAACCTGTTGTTTCCAAGGGGTCGCTTTAACAAGATAGCCTGTTTTAAGATCTTGTAAATTATCATTAGAAATACAAGCAACGGCTAAAACTGAACTGGTAGTAAATAGTGCTAACGCAGTCGCAAAATTGGATCCTTCAACGGAAGCTAACATACCATTGGCTTCACCTAAACCTAATAAGATAAGCGAAATTACAATAGCTGCGACAATGGCAATGCCTGATATTGGACTTGCGGACGAGCCAACTAGTCCAGCCATGTAACCACAAGCGGCAGCAACTAAAAAGCCCATAATAAAAGCAAATAGCACTGCACAAAATACTAATGCCCATGCAACGCCTGTTGATAACCCACTGCCAGAAATAAATGAATAAAAAGTCACGATTAAGATAATTAGTATCCCACCCATTATCAAAAAGATTGATTTAGGCGAGAGATCGCGATCTGTTTCGGCGATATCATTCGCTGAAACATCAGAACGTAAAGTGCTGAATGATATTTTTAAGCCTTCAATAACTGGTTTGATTAATGTTAATAATGTCCATATTGCAGCAATTGCAATTGTACCCGCACCAATGTAGCGAATGTCTTTTGCCCAAAGTCCCATAGCAATTTTAGATAAAGGCTCATTAGTATCATAATCGGTTATAAGACTTAAAATAGGAATACCAAATCCCCAACCAATAATTGTCCCAACTAACACAGCAATACCCGAAATAATACCAATCAAATAACCTGCGCTAAGTAAAGCTAACGAAAAACCCATTGGTAATTGAAAGATTGATTTACCACCGGTAAACCAATAAGAGATACTTTCAGATAGTAATCGAAAACCATTGGTACAAACGCTAACTACAGAAGCGATGACCCCACCGACTAAAATATCTTTCAGCCCTTCATTGGTATCGTTATCCCCTGATTTTGAGCCAGCTTTTAAAATTTCCGCAGCAGCGATTCCTTCGGGATAAGGTAGTGTGCTTTTTACTACCATAACATGACGCAATGGGATTGAAAATAATACGCCCAACATCCCTCCTGCAGCACATATGGCAAAGGTTTGTAAAAACGGAAAACCTTGCCAGTAACCAATCATTAATAATCCCGGTAACACAAAGATAATTGAAGACAGGGTACCCGCTGCTGATGCTTGGGTTTGCACCATATTATTTTCTAAAATGGTTGAGCCAGAAAAAAGCCTCAATATTGCCATAGAAATAACGGCTGCTGGAATAGCAGAAGAAAATGTTAATCCAACTTTTAAACCTAAATAGACATTAGATGCAGTAAAAATAATCGTTATAAAGGCACCTAGAATAGTGCCTCTTAATGTAAGTTCACGTAAGTTATTCATTTTTATTAATGTAATTGATTTATCATACCGACATTATATACTGAAATTTACTTTATTTGTTGTTTATCTGTTTTTGTTTGTCTTATTTGGATTTTTTTTTGCTTGTTAAATTTTTTTTAGTGTAATTGTGCTTGAATTTATTATGAATATTTTGAGTAGTAATAGGCTAGTAATATTAAAAAAATAACTGTTTTATTGTGAATATATTACAATATGCGCTTAGATCAATTTAATTGAGATATCTACCGTGAATGGATTAAAGCGTCTACAAGCTATTACAAAGCAACTTCGTGATCCGATTAATGGTTGTGAATGGGATCGCGTACAGACTTTTACCTCATTAAAGCCTTATACTTTA
The DNA here is from genome assembly GCA_945276085.1 of uncultured Gilliamella sp. Lineage (GTDB taxonomy): Bacteria > Pseudomonadota > Gammaproteobacteria > Enterobacterales > Orbaceae > Gilliamella. The sequence continues at coordinate 11,580 of CALYPO010000025.1, read as the reverse complement.
GAAGAAACTTACGAAGTTTTAGAGGCTATCGATCAACAAGATATGCAAGAACTGAAAAATGAATTAGGCGATCTGTTATTTCAAATTGTTTTTTATGCTGATTTGGCTGACGAACAAAAGGCGTTTAATTTTGATGATATTTGCAATGCGGTTGCTGATAAATTAGTCCGTCGTCATCCACATATCTTTTCAGATAATCCTGCTGCAAAACCCAATTGGGAGCAGCTCAAACAACAAGAGCGTAATGAGCGAGCACAGTTCTCGATACTCGATGATATTCCTAATTCTCTTCCTGCTTTGATGAGAGCTGAGAAAATCCAAAAACGCTGTGCATCTGTTGGTTTTGATTGGTTAGCGTTGCAGCCTGTCTTAGATAAAGTAAAAGAAGAGCTAATTGAAGTCGAGCAAGAGCTAAATAAATCAACACTTGAACAAGGAAAAATTGAAGAAGAATTAGGCGATTTGATTTTTGCAACGGTTAATTTAGCACGTCATTTGAAAGTTAAATCGGAACTTTGCGCGCAAAAAGCAAATAACAAGTTTGTTCGTCGATTTAAACAAGTGGAATCACTATTAAAACAAAAAAATCTGGCTTTAGTTGATGCAACACTTGAACAAATGGAAGACGCGTGGCAAAGTGTTAAGCAATTAGAAAAATCAAATAGCGAAGTAAATAAAAATGACTGAACAAAAAAACGAACTGTATCAAGAAATAGAAGCATGGGCACAAAATGCGATATTACATAGTCCAACATGGAGCATTAATCAGCTTGATTACTCTGAAAAGAGCATCACTGTTGTAGAAATGATTATCAGTGAAATTGCCGAAAAAAACTTTAGTATTCCTGAAGAACAATTAAATATGATTGCTCAAGAGTATGGATGCTACCTATTACTCACCGCACATAAAATATATGGTGGCGAGTTTTATTATAATGAAGAGTTTGAACAACCTATGCTGATTTGCTGTGAACCCGATGCAATGATTGTGCTAATGACCTGGAATAAAGTGAAAGGGCGTTTATTGGGTGATAAAACTGATCATATTGCTTATTTTCTTGATGAGTTTGGTAAAGCGACTTTCCAACCTGAAAAAGGCACGCATGTGGTTTATTTATAACTTCATAAAGTGTACTGTTTAAGATTCTTAATGAAAAGGTTAAGTAAGATTAGCGCCTAAAGCTAAACTTAATCTTTATTCCAAGGATGGCTGAAAATGAATTACACACTTTATATCGGCAATAAAAACTACTCTACGTGGTCTATGCGGCCTTGGGTGGTGATGAAATACTTTGATATTCCCTTTGCTGAAAAATTGGTTAAATTTGATAGTTTTGATGAAGATTCTATATTTAAAACTACGATATCATCCATTTCAAAATTTGGAACTGTTCCGATACTTGTTGATAACGATCTTGTCATTACTGATTCTTTAGCGATTTGTGAATACTTAGCTGAACAGCATCGCAATTTAGCACTATGGCCAACGGATATAAAACGTAGGGCAATGGCTCGTAGCTTAGTTGCAAAAATGCATTCGGGATTTCAAGCGATTCGAAATTATTTACCCATGAATATCGAGGCTGAATTGCCAGAAGTTGGGCAGATAATTTTACGTGATCACCCCGAAGTTAAAAAAGAGCTCTTGTTCTTAGATGATTTATTAACGTCTTTTTTATCTTCTAACAAATCAAATGATCGCTATTTATTTGGTGATTTTAGTATAGCTGATGGATTTTATGCACCTTTATGCTTAAGATTAAAAAATTATCATATTCAGACAAGCTCAACTTTAGCTAATTACATTGAAACGATTTGTTATACTAAAGGTATTCAAGATTGGATAAATGCAGCGTTAAAAGAACACAGTTTTGTCACGATGGATGAACCTTATCGATTACACCGATAATTAAAGATTTTGCTAAAAAATAACCCCACTTAACATTGCGTAAGTGGGGGTAATCTTTGGATTTAATCTAAAAACGCAATCACACTTCTAAATAATCTAAAATTCCTTCTGCTGCTTTGCGTCCTTCGCTAATGGCAGTGACGACTAAGTCCGAGCCTCGTACTGCATCGCCGCCAGCAAAGATTTTGGCATTGGTTGTTTGATAACCTTTCATTTCTGGAGCGATAATCCGTCCTTTATCATCAAAATCAACACCATGTTCGGCTAGCCATGGCATAGCATGGGGTTTAAAGCCAAATGCCATAATTACAGCATCAGCAGGAAGAACAAATTCTGAACCTTCAATAATAACCGGTGAGCGGCGGCCTTTAGCATCTGGTTCACCTAATTCAGTCCTGACCATTTTCACGCCGGTAACGTGTCCGGTATTGCTAATTTCTATACTTAATGGTTGTACATTAAATTGAAATTGTACCCCTTCCTCTTTGGCGTTTTTAACTTCGCGTTTAGAACCCGGCATATTGGCTTCATCCCGACGATAGGCACAAGTCACGTTAGTTGCACCTTGGCGAATTGAAGTGCGGACACAGTCCATCGCTGTATCTCCCCCACCTAATACAACTACACGCTTATTTTTCATGTCGATGTATGGGGTATCTTTAGTTTGTTCATGATGCATTATGTGCTTAGTATTGGCGATCAAAAATGGTAACGCATCATAAACGCCGTTAGCATCTTCATTTTCAAGTCCTGCGCGCATTGATTGATAGGTGCCTGTTCCAATAAAAACAGCATCAAACTCATTAAGTAACTCAGATAATTGAACTGTTTTTCCTACTTCGGTATTTAGACGAAACTCAACTCCCATCTCGGTAAAAATTTTACGACGGTTAATTAATACTTCCTTATCCAATTTAAATGCAGGAATACCAAAGGTTAATAGCCCACCAATTTCAGGATGACGATCAAAAACTACCGGTGTTACACCATTACGTACTAAAACATCAGCGCAAGCAAGTCCTGCAGGACCCGCACCAATAATGGCGACTTTTAATCCGGTTTTTTCAACATTAGTTAAGTTAGGTTTCCAGCCCATTTTAAAGGCTTCATCGGTAATATAGCGTTCAATATTACCGATAGTAACAGCGCCAAACTCTGCGTTTAAGGTGCATGATCCTTCACAAAGTCGATCTTGAGGGCAAACACGGCCACAAACTTCCGGTAAACTATTAGTTTGATGAGAGAGTTCAACTGCCTCTAAAATTTTACCTTCGTTAACTAATTTTAGCCAATTCGGAATATAGTTATGCACAGGGCAACGCCATTCACAATATGGGTTACCACAAGCCAAACAGCGATCGGCTTGGGCTTGAGATTGCGCAGGGGAAAATCCTTCGTAAATTTCAACAAATTCTATTTTACGAATATTCAACGGTTTTTTTGGCGGATCGACACGTTGTAAATCGATAAACTGATAAACATTTTGACTCATTTTCGTGCTCTCCTTACTGTGCTTGAACGCGTAGTTCTGCTGATGAACGACTACGATGACCAAGCAGCGCTTTTACATCGCTCGATTTAGGTTTAACTAAAACAAATTGTTTAGCAAAATCTTGCCAATTAGCTAAAATTTCTTCAGCGCGTGATGAGTGAGTAAGTTGAGCATGCTCCATGATTAAGCCTCGTAAGTGCTCTTCATGTATTGAATAATCAGCAACATTTAGCATTTCGACTAACTCTTTATTGATACGTTTATGAAAATCACCGTCAGCATCTAAAATATAGGCAAATCCACCAGTCATACCGGCACCAAAGTTAACCCCTGTTTTACCAAGTACGCAAACAATCCCGCCTGTCATATATTCACAGCCATTATCACCGATGCCTTCAACAACACTGATAGCACCAGAATTACGTACGGCAAAACGTTCACCGGCACGACCTGCGGCAAATAATTTACCGCCAGTTGCACCATATAAACAGGTATTACCGGCAATGGTTGCTTCATGGCTTAAAAATGCCGAACCTTGTGGGGGGCGAATGACTATACGTCCGCCCGCCATGCCTTTACCAACATAGTCATTAGCATCACCTGTAAGGGTTAAATCCACACCACCGGCATTCCATACTCCAAAGCTTTGACCGGCTGTACCATTAAAGTTAAGGTTGATAGGATCGGTCACTAAACCTTGATCGCCATATTTTTTAGCAATATAGCCGGATAAACTTGCCCCAACTGAACGATCGGTATTTTGAATTTCAAAATAGAAACTTTTGCTTTGACGATTATCCACCGCTTCTTGTGCTTGGGTGATGATCGCTTTATTAAGTAGTCCTTTGTCAAAAGGTTTATTATCCTCAATACAATATACCGGTTTACCTTCAAGCGGTGTCGCTGTTTTGAGTAATCCTGATAAATCAAGTTTTTGTTGTTTAGCTGTTATGCCATCGAGTTCTAACAGCAAATCAGTACGACCAATTAAGTCGATGATGCGACTAACACCTAGTTCAGCCATAACTTCACGCGTATCACGAGCAATGAAGCGGAAATAATTCATCGCTTTTTCAGGTAATCCATGATAGTGCTCACTTCGTAATTTCTCATCTTGAGTCGCAACGCCGGTTGCACAATTATTAAGATGGCAAATACGTAAATATTTACAGCCTAAGGCAACCATTGGCCCCGTTCCAAAGCCAAAACTTTCCGCCCCTAAAATAGCGGCTTTTACAATATCAACACCCGTTTTAAGGCCGCCGTCAACTTGTAGGCGTATTTTGTGACGTAAACCATTAGCAACAAGCGATTGTTGCGTTTCAACCAGACCTAATTCCCATGGCGAGCCGGCATATTTCACAGATGTTAATGGGCTGGCTCCGGTACCACCATCGTAACCGGAAATCGTGATTAAATCGGCATAAGCTTTAGCAACCCCTGTTGCAATTGTTCCAACACCCGGTTCCGAAACTAATTTAACTGAAATCATCGCTGTTGGATTGATCTGTTTCAGGTCAAAAATAAGTTGTGCCAAATCTTCAATTGAATAAATATCGTGGTGAGGAGGTGGTGAAATTAATGTTACCCCAGGGACTGAAAAACGCAGTTTTGCAATATAAGGGGTGACTTTATCACCCGGCAATTGCCCACCTTCACCCGGTTTTGCGCCTTGCGCCACTTTAATTTGGATCACATCCGCACTCATTAAATAACCTGGTGTAACGCCAAAGCGACCAGAAGCCACTTGTTTGATGCGTGACACTTTTATACTGTTATAACGAGCAGGATCTTCGCCGCCTTCCCCAGAGTTTGAAAAACCACCTAACGTATTCATTGCGGTTGCAAGAGATTCATGCGCTTCAGGACTTAACGCGCCAATTGACATCGCAGCGGAATCAAAACGTTTAAATAAAGCCTCTTCAGGTTCGACTTCATTAAGTGCAATAGCCCCACTTTCTGGTGGATTAAGTTTTAATAAATCACGTAATGTAGCAACTGGTCGATTATTGACGATATCGGCATAACGCTTATACTCTTCATAACTACCATTATTTACAGCTTTTTGTAATGACTGCACCACATCTGGATTATAAGCGTGGTATTCGCCACCATGTACAAATTTGAGTAATCCACCTTGTTCTAATGGTTTACGACGTAACCACGCTTTTTTGGATAGGTTGAATTGGTCTTGAGCAAAATCATCAAAATTAGCACCACTAATTCGGCTTGTGACACCTTGGAAACAGAGTTCTACCACATCCTTATGTAAGCCAACTGCTTCAAACAGTTTAGAGCAACGATAAGAGGCGACTGTCGAAATGCCCATCTTGGACATGATTTTATATAAACCTTTATTAATCCCGTTACGATAATTAAGTATGGCTTCACGGTAAGTTTTATTAATCGTACCTTTATCAACCATTTGCGCTAAAGTTTCATACGCTAAATATGGATAGATTGCAGTTGCGCCAAAGCCTAGTAAGACAGCAAACTGATGTGGATCTCGACAGCTTGCAGTTTCAACAATAATATTGGCATCGCAACGTAAATTTTTCTCAACTAAACGTTGTTGCACGGCACCAACAGCCATTGGCGCAGGAATGGGTAGGCGATCGGCTGCAATATTTTTATCTGATAGAATCAGCAATACTGTGCCATTTTTTACTTTGGCTTCAGCATCACCACAAAGCTGTTCAATTGCATCACGTAAGCTACCATCAATTTCATAGGTAATATCAAGCGTTTCTGATTTATAGTATTTTGACTCTAACGTCGTTAACTGCTGAAAATCTGAATACACTAAAACTGGATATTTAAATGCCACACGATGCGCTTGTCCTTCCGCTTCGGCAAACACATTCATTTCACGGCCAATACTGGTAGAAAGTGACATAACGTGCGCTTCACGCAATGGATCGATAGGTGGATTGGTTACTTGCGCAAATTTTTGTCGGAAGTAATCATAAATTAAGCGAGGACGGCTTGATAATACCGCAAATGGCGTATCATCGCCCATAGAGCCTGTTGCTTCTTGACCATTTTCACCTAAAACGCGAATGCATTGATCAAGTTCTTCATTGCTATAACCAAATTGTTTTTGGTAAGTCGCCAGTAATGTATCATCATAATCACGAGAGCCGATATCATCATCAGGAAGATCTTCAACTGGAATCAGACGTTTTACATTCTTTGCCATCCACTCTTTGTATGGGTGACGTTTTTGTAAATCGTTATCGGTTTCGGACGATTGTAAAATGCGACCTTCTTCGGTATCAATCACCAGTAATTCGCCCGGACCAACGCGCCCTTTAGTTACCACTTCATCCGGTTGGTAATCCCAAATACCGATTTCCGATGCGCAGGTAATGAGTTTGTCTGTGGTAATAACATAACGAGCAGGGCGTAGACCGTTACGATCTAAGTTACAAGCAGCATAACGACCATCCGACATAACAATGCCTGCTGGACCATCCCATGGTTCCATATGCATAGAGTTAAAATCAAAAAAGGCACGCAGATCTTCATTCATATCCGGATTGTTTTGCCATGCTGGCGGAACAAGTAAACGCATTGCACGCACTATATCCATCCCACCAACAAGGAATAATTCAAGCATATTATCAAGTGAACTTGAATCTGAACCCGTTACATTCACAAATGGCGCGGCATTTTGTAAGTCAGGTATAAGCGGGGTTTTAAATTTATAAGATCGCGCTTTGGCCCATTGGCGATTGCCCTCAATAGTATTAATTTCACCATTGTGGGCTAAATGTCTAAATGGCTGGGCAAGTGGCCAACGTGGTACAGTATTGGTTGAAAAACGTTGATGGAATAAACAGATTGCTGTTTCCATACGAATATCTGCCAAATCTAAATAGAATCGAGGTAAATCTTTGGGCATGCAAAGACCTTTATAGATATTGACCTGATTTGAAAAACTACAGACATAAAACGTATCATCTTGCACACGTTTTTCTATGCGACGCCTAACCATATATAAACGACGCTCTAAATCAATTTTTGTCCAACCCGCAGGCGCATTAACAAAGACTTGTTCAATTCTTGGTAGTGATGACAGGGCGATTTCACCCAACACACTTTTATCAATTGGCACTTCGCGCCAACCTAAAATTGATAAAGTTTCATCCGCTAACTCTTCTTCAACAATTTCACGACTAGCTTGAGCTTCGGCTTCATCTTGGCTTAAAAATAGCATGCCTACAGCATAATTTGTTGCTAAACGCCATCCGGCATCTTCAGCTACGAGCCTAAAAAATCGATCGGGTTTTTGCATTAAAAGCCCACAGCCATCGCCCGTTTTACCATCAGATAAAATGGCACCACGGTGCTGCATTCTTGCAAGTCCGTGAATTGCTGTACGCACCACCTTGTGACTTGGTTGCCCTTCAATATGGGCTATCAAACCAAATCCGCAGTTATCTTTTTCATGATGCTGGTTATATAACATATCATTGCCTCTAAATCATCGCTTTTATATTTTGTGAAGGTATAGGCATTAATCCCATAATGGCTAAGAAATTAAAGAAAAAAGGTATTTTGGTCAAATAAATATTACTTATAAGTCAATCTTTTAATAAGGTCTATCAGAGTTATTAATGAAGCTAATAATTGATTTGTAGCTTGTTGATTATTAAGGTAATGATTAAGTATATGGCTGTTATTTTCAAAAAAAATTATATAATTAATATCAATGATAATTGTTATTTTTGTAAATAAGTTTAACTAAATTTAGATGTTTAAGTATGAAATTATGCTAATATTTAATAGCTAGGATGGATAAATTAATATTGTTATAATCTATTATCTTTATTTTCAATAATTCAACTATGCAAACCAAAATAACAATTGTCGGTGCTGGTGCTGCTGGGCTTTTTTGTGCGGGATTACTTGGTCAAAAAGGCTTTGATGTAACAGTCATTGATAATGGTAAAAAATTAGGACGTAAAATATTAATGTCTGGTGGCGGTAAATGTAATTTTACTAATCTCGATGTTGAGGCAAAACATTATATTTCGCAAAACCGCCACTTTTGTAAATCTGCATTAAAACGATTTTCCCAATGGGATTTTATCCAACTCGTTAATCAATATCATATTGCCTATCATGAAAAAGATCATGGTCAGTTATTTTGTGATAATTCAGCTCAAGATATTGTTGATATGCTTATTCAAGAGTGCCAGAAAGGGCAAGTTAAGTTTATGTTAAAAACACAACTTGAAGATGTGGAGGCTGAACAGCAAGGATTTAAGTTATCTACTTCTCAAGGCTTTGTTGATACTGATAAACTAATTATTGCAACCGGTGGACAGTCGATGCCAGCACTAGGTATGACCGCTATTGGATATAAAATTGCCGAAAAATTTTCGATTCCTGTTGTGCCAGTCAAAGCGGGGCTTGTGCCATTTACGTTACATAAGCCTTTGTTAGACGTGTTATCCTCGTTATCAGGAATTGCTGTTTTAGTTGAAGTATCTAATGAACGAATCAGTTTTAAAGGGAATCTACTCTTTACTCATCGTGGATTGTCAGGACCGGCGATTCTACAAATTTCGAGTTATTGGCAAGTAGGAGAAGAAATCACTACTAATCTTTTACCGGATTTAGAGTTTGAATCGGCATTTAAGCCTTTACTGGAAAATAATCGTAATCAAAGTCTAAAAAACTGTTTAGCACAAATTCTACCTAAAAGATTGGTTGAGGTATTAATACAACTTAATTTCATTTCTGACACTATTGTTAAGCAGCTTAATCCAAAACAACAGTTTGAATTGTATAAAAAGTTAACCCAGTGGCGCATTATTCCAAATGGTACTGAAGGGTATCGAACAGCCGAAGTGACCTTAGGCGGCGTGAGTACTGATGCACTTTCATCTAAAACAATGGCAGCCAATACCCAACCAAACCTGTATTTTATCGGCGAAGTTGTCGATGTTGCTGGTTGGCTAGGTGGATATAATTTTCAGTGGGCTTGGAGTAGCGCTTTTGCTTGCGCACAAAGCTTTAATTGATTTTATATTGTTATCTAACTATCGATAACGCCCATTTGAATATGGTATTTTTTGACTTTATATTGTAAAGTTGTACGGGAAATATTCAATAATTTAGCCGCAGTAATAATTTTGCCATTGGCTTGATTTAATGCATCAATAATTAATTGACGTTCATAATTTTCCACTTGTTCAGTTAAATTATTGCCGTTAGGTGGGGTAGTTGGATTATTTTTTTCGGATTGACTATTTGTTTCAACTACGGCATATGGGCTGTTAATATCAAATAATTCTTCATCTAAGGTTATTTGTTGTAATTCGCCCGGTTCACTTTGTAATACCATACTTCGTACAATTGCATTCTCTAGCATTCTTACATTGCCAGGCCAAGGTGCTGACATTAACTGTTTAAGTGCATGTTCACTAATACCACTAATAATAACGTTAAAATCATTTTTATGTTTATCGATAAAATAACGCGCTAAAACCGGAATATCTTCTGTTCGTTCTCGTAAAGCGGGTAATTTAATTAAACCAACATTTAAGCGATAAAAAAGATCGCTGCGCATTTTACCACTTTGTAACAGTTCCGCTGGGGATTCATTCATTGCTGCCACAATTCGAACATCTGAATGTATCTCTTTATTCCCCCCTAATTGCCAATAGGTTTTTTCCTGAAGAAATCGTAATAATTTGCTTTGCATATCTAAAGGCATAGCATTAAGTTCATCTAAAAATAGTGTGCCTCCGTTGGCGAGTTCTAAATAACCTTGTCGATTTTCAGCACCCGTAAATGCCCCTTTAACGGTTCCAAACAAAGTACTTTCGATAAGCGTTGTCGGTAATGCACTACAATTAAGTGAAATAAAAGCCTTATCACGGCGATGGCTGGTTTGATGAATTAATCGAGCAAATAATTCTTTGCCCGTGCCTGTTTCACCTACAATCAGTACAGGAACGTCGTTTCGACCTAAAATATTAGTTTGATCGATAACATCCTGCATTTTATTCGAAACAAAAACAATTTCAGGTAAAGGTTGTTCTTTATTTTGATACAGTTTTCTATTGAGTGTGAAGACTTGATCTTGAAGTTGCCTTACATCAGATAAATTACGGCCTATTTCTACCGCACCAATAATCTCTTTTTTACTGTTGTAAAGTGGTACTGTAGTATGTAAATAATCAACAAGTTTACCTAAATGATTATAGTAAGATTGGTAATTATCTTGATATTCCTTACCTTGTTGTAATGCTTGTAACATTGTACTATCTTCTTTCTTCAAATTAGGATAAACTTTGAGCAATGGTTTACCAATAGCTTGCTCTTCTGAGTAACCATCAAGATCTGCGCTTTCCTGATTGTAATAAATATATTTACCTTCTTTATCAATAATGGCCATTGGCTGATGCATTAAATCAAAAAAATGTTTAAATAGTTCTAATGCTTTTAATAATTCAGGATCGATTATCATGATATCCGTACCTTTGAAATTAGGATTATTTGCTAAATATAACTAGCTTTAGTTTGTTCAACCATCACTAATAATGACAAATATTCGTCATAAAAACATATTTTTTACTAAATGACTAATATTATTTCTATGCCTATATATTTAATTTATTGATTTTTTAATTGTTTTTAAGTTGGCATGCTGATTGCATTACCTGAGAAAAGCCTTTTTTCTTATTCATTGTGTACTTTTTTATGTACTAATTAACTGGAGGTCATATGTCTGACACAATTATGTCTAATTATAACAAAATACGCACCAATCTTATAACCAAAGATCGTCGTTTTAGTGCGGAAGGTAGCAAACTTTGTTTTGATGGCATTGATTTAGTCGATTTAGCCAAAAAATATCCAACCCCTTTTTATGTGTTTTCTGAAAAAGAAATTGATCGTAACGTTCAAGAAATTAAAGATGCATTTAAGGCACATCCAAATACCAAAATTTTCTATGCATCTAAAACTTGTTCAGTCATGGGCGTACTCAAAGCGATTAAAGATGCGGGTATTTACGCTGAAGCTAATTCAATGTTTGAAGTGCGTAAATGTTTGGAAATTGGTTTTCCAGGAAGCCAAATTGTTTTCAACGGTGTGGTTAAAAAACCTGTTGATTTAGAATTTGCTATCAAAAATGATCTTTATATTATTAATGTTGATAGCT
>CALYPO010000024.1 GCA_945276085.1 uncultured Gilliamella sp. | reverse complement strand
AATTATACACCAAAAATGTACGGTGTCAATTAATCAAGCTAAATTATCGGTTTTAATTAACAAAAGTTATACTTAAAAATAAAGAATTTGATATTTTTAAGGTTTTTAATTATTGATTTGACCCAATTTTTTGTAATCTTCTTCAGATACCGCTTCACACCATTCATTATAGGTATCCTCACCCAGCACTTCGATAGCTATATGGCTAAAACATGAGTCAATCTTGGCGCTATGCCAATGTTTTACATTCGCAGGAATCATAATCACCATACCAGGTTCTAAACTTATTGGCTTGTCCCCATATTTTTGATACCAACCGCTGCCAGCTGTACATATAGAATTTGCCCTCCTCCTTTTGATGCATGATGAATATGCCAATTATTTCGACAACCAGGCTCAAATGTAACATTTGCAATTAATAAAGAGGACTTTGTGGGTTCTGTTAATAAATTTAGATATGATTGACCAATAAAATATTTAGCCTAATGTACATTAGGCTCACCTTGTCCAAATGTATTATTTTTTTCAAATTCTGATGGGTTAATTATTTTCATCATTAATATCCTTGTTAGAAAATGAATTAGTATCTGTGTTAGGAAACTGATTTTAAGAAAAAAGGACTTAATGATTATTTATATGTCCTTTCTGTAAGAAATATCGTATTTTATTGCCCTTTTATTGCATTAAGGACAATCTTTAGCTTATCTAATAATCAGGTTATTATATTTAAGATTATCTAATCTGCAATATAAAAAAAATTGCAATAAAACTTTCTTAAAAAGATAAAGTATAAAAAAATTGGATAAAATTACTAAAATTTCAACCATTAATAAGCAATCAATTGTATTATTTGAATAATTAATTCTAAAATAAAACAAAATCACTTTTTGCATTCCTATATTTAAGAAAAATGATTTTGGAATTATACAGTCTAGAAATTTTTAATACCTTAATCTGAAAAATAAGATATAATTTAAATTATTTAAACTGTGTTATTTATCATGAAAAAATATGTAAAACGAAAAAGTAAATTAAGAAAAAGAAAAAAAAGCAAAACTTATAAAACAACTACTATAGATTACATACAACACCTTAATTTAAATAAATTATTTTATGGGAAAGGAATAAGTAAAAATAACAAGGATGAACTTCCTCAGTTAATAGAAAATTTAATTGTTATTTTCTCCGAATATAATCCTTTAGATACTTTTTTAGCATTAAACATATCTGAATTGTGGCTTCCAAACATTTCTAGTCAAGTAAAACATACGTTAGCACTTAACGTCTTACTTTCCATGAAAGTTGAATCATTCAGAAGTGAGAAAAAAATAAACACATATCAAGAATTCAGACATTTTCTTTCTTCGGTTTATCAATATCTACCAGAATCTCCTTATTTAGAAGACTATGTTCCCGAGCAAGATTGGGATGAAATAAAAGTTTTATGGAAAAATGAACTATATAGGATATTTTATGGTGGTTCTGTTGAACTTATTACTGATTACATAAAAGCATTTGAAATATATTACTCAACTTATCCTAATATTTTAAAACAAATGGAAAATATTTTAATATTACAAAATATTTGTTTTTCTTTTTTTGATAAAAAAAATTTCAACGTTAAAAATAACATCGAACCCGGTTATATAGAAATTCCTTCTGAAGAATTCTGGCACGAATGTTATCATATGCTTGTAAGTATTTTTACTTCTTTTCAAAATGTAGCACACCAAATAGATGAGGTATTAATTAAAAAATTTGGTGATATTGATCGTATTGATAGTTCAAAAACATTATCAAATATGATTCTTAAGGGTGTAGCAATCCCTGCGGTTGGTATAAATATTGATAATAATATTTATCCTGTTTCATTTAGAAATATGGTAAATGTAGTTATTGAATATTATGCAAAAAAAAATATTAAAATAAACAGCTCATATGCATTATCAGATTTTTTGTCGCAAAGGTTTAATAATATAATTAAAGAGCCTTTTAAACTATGTAATAAATGTAAAATTCTTCCTTATGAATTTTTTGGGTTACTTCAAAATGAAAATAATTTTTCTTTTTTTACATTTATCGATATAAACCAACCCAATTATTTAAGAAAACTATATAATGATATCTATAAGTTTTTATTAGAAGGTGAATGGCTTTTAACCAAGCGATCTAATCCAAATTTTATTCAAATTAAAAATAATTATGGCAAACAACCAACTATAGATAACATAGAACTCATTGTTATTTTCCCTCATGTTTCAACTTGCCCTACTTGTACTTTTGAATTGCCCAAATTAAAGTGCGATTATTTAATCCTTTCATTAGTTGAATTCATTTTTTTATTTGATTCAGTGAAAAACCTAAAAGAACTATCATCTTTTAGATCTTATTTGCATAACTATGAAAAAAAAATAAATCCTCTTTATTCCATAGCTGATATATTTGCTTCATTTCAAACAAGCAATTCAGTTTTAGAGGATGGGGCTGTTTCTTTCAATATGATTTCACTTGCTCCCCATTTGGGATCCAATTGGCGATTTAATGAATTAAAAAAGTATTGGTTAGCAGCTCCATCAAATTTTCCTTCCTCCAATACAAAATGGAATATTAAACACAGTTATGATGGGAATGTATTATTAATTGCTCAAAATCATTTTGGTGCATCTTGGTCAACAGAAATAAACAATTGTACTATACATTTTTATTCCAATTGCGAGCCTTTATTAATAGAAGATCCACTAAATGGTGAATTGCTTACTTTATTTTTAGAGTGTATTTGTGATGCTTTATCACAACGCAAAGATATTTTAAAAGATATATCATTTTTAAAATATAAGAATTTGGCTATAAACTGTTTAGCCGATCAAAAATATTTGGTTAATAGTAATGACGATATTAAAGAAAGTGATGAGCAGGAACTAGTTACATCATATTCATTAATTAATAAGGAGGATATATCTGCTAAATTAGAAATTGGTATAAATCTACAATTACTCCAATATAAATTGAATAAACCACAAGATGCTAGCTTCCAAGCTGAAATTTGTATTGCTTTTTTTAAACTTATTTCAACGATTCTTTCCTTTGAATTTCCTTCAGAAATAGAACAAAAAATTCAGCAAACTAAAGATAGAATTCCGAGAATTATTATTTCTAAAGAGCAACGAAATTTTGACACTTTAGAAAAATCTCCCAAAATACCTGAACAAAAACACTTTAAACTTGCTCGAAAAAAACTGGCACAGTTAATTAAAGACAATGATATTCAAAAAGGAAAATATGAGTTACATGAAGCTAAAGATATAATTAATTCATTAGCAACCTCTTTTAGAGACAAAATACATGCAACAATTACTTCTTTTAATCGAAATGAATTATTGTTAAATATAATTGAAAATTATGATGCTTATGTCAATGAAAATCATAATAAAGAAAAACGAATCAAACTTAGTCTTCAACATGAAGTTAATTATAATAGAGTCGAAGAGTTATCAAAATTAAATATGGAATTTAAAAGAACAGCTGCTAATTATAGATATTTATTAGAATGCGCAGTAAATTTAAATTCGAAAAGTACTTATTTACCTGAAACAGATGAAATATTACAATTAATCGCTGATGTTGATTGGTTAATCGTTCTTTATAACTTCAGCGATATTATACACAATGATATTGATGTAGGAGGATTAATCGTTGATAATTTTTATATTCCTCAAGTTTATTTCTCTAATAATAGAGAAATAAATGAAAAAATATTTAATGAAGAACAGGCTCGTTATAAACTTGGTTATAACTTAAATATTGATGATGAAATAGAACCTAATATTTTAATTAGCAGATTAGAAAGACTTGACGCTGCATTTAAGCAAGATCTTGATTTCAACTATTCTAGTTTATTAGTAACCTTTTCTATATTATTTCAGTGGGCTCAAATTAATCAAATTCCAATGAATTTATCATATACATCAACTAAGGCTGAATTAGAAAAGGTTTTAATAAAAAACTGTAAAAACTTATCTATCGATGAAGCAAGAAAAATAATTAATTTTCTTATATTAGAGCCAAATCAAATAAGAAAATTATTAGGTTCTGAGTCAGAATACTTTGATGTTCCTATATCAGATCATAATAAACGAGGTCATAGATATAATATACGCCCACTAATCGAAATTGATAATAAAATAATTTGGGGAGCAGCTGCAACCTATAGGTCTTATATGATATGGGCTAACCATTTAGCAAACGGTTATCTTCCTGCTGAATTTGAATGGAAACATGTCTCTCATGAAGTTAGAAATATAAAAGAGTATATCGAAAATCAATTAGAAACAAAAACTTTTGAGATCATTAAACGATTTACATCGTTTTTAGAAAAGGGAATTGATTTTAAACGTAGATTCAAAAAAGAAAAATTTCCAGATGTTGGAGATTTTGATACATTAGCTTACTTTCCGGAAAAGAACATTTGGCTAAATATTGAGTGTAAATATAATCAGCCATATTACTGTATAAAAGATATGAGACGATTAAGAGAGAAAATATTTGGTAAAGGAGATAAAAGAGGTCAAATAGGAAAAATAGAAAAAAGAATAACTTTTTTGACTGATAACCAAGATAAAATTCTTTCTTTATTAAATTGGAATAATCCTGAAGTAAAATGCAAACCTCAAATTATTAATTTATATATTAGCAGACAAATTTATTGGTGGTTGAGATACCCACCATATGCAGTTGATATTAATTTTGTGCAAGTTGATTTTTTAGACTTTTGGTTGCAAGAAAAAATTTCAACAATATGCAGTGTATAATTTGAATGGATATAGGAAATTATTTACACTAAAATCTGTCATGTCTCGATTCGATTTGATTCGATTTAAATACGATAATTCATGTAAAAAAATTTATCAATGTTTTCCAATTCAATCATTACCGAATTAATTACCAAAGGAAAAACTTTTTTTTTCAATTTTATGATACTAACAAAGTTTTTCATTATTAATGAATAATGTTAATTATGGGCTATTATAATTTTTGATGTTATTAATGATATAATTAGAATAAATATTTTAATATAGGAATAAAAATAAGTAATCATTTAATAAACAAATTAAAAAGTATTACCAATAAGTACAAAGATTGTAAATATTGTGAATAGTTATACTAGGAGTATAGCTTCAACAATTATGTTTTATTACATGGATGGCAGTTAAATAGTTGGGTGAAAGGTTTTCGTATATTTATTATAGAAATTATTTTCTGTTTGGAGAATATGAGGATTTACATCCATATAATGAAATTTTATAAAAAAACTTGAGAAAAAAAGAGTCTGTTTTCATAAGACTTAAAATAATTGTTTATGTAAGTATTATTATATTTACTTATAAATCTATAGTTCAATCTTTTTAAATTTATCTATCCTCCCTTTTTTTATTCGTCTTATAGGTTGATATCTATTTTTCCATTTACAAGCAAATACCAAATGACATTAGGAGAGCAACACAAGGTCATTCTATTTGGTTGTTTCCTTTTTTAGGGACTAATATTATTATCTCTTTCCATCACTACATCATTAAAGATCTAAACAAAAATAGGATCGCCATTATGATTAATGCGTTAAGGGCTAATAAATACTACGGCAGTTTTTGAATTTGAGCTAAATCATGCATAAATTATAAAAAATGGATAACGACTTAGATAAAGATATGTTATATGTTTTTAAATTTGCTTGATTCTTATGATGGTGGCCCCTACTGGACTTGAACCAGTGACCAATCGATTATGAGTCGACTGCTCTGACCAACTGAGCTAAGGGGCCTTTAGTGATGTGCTACTAAGTTAGTAGGGTTGCGATTATAATAGACTTAAATCGATTTTGCTATAGTTAAATGCATAAATTAAGTCGGTTTGCTTATTTCTTAATCTTTAATCTATTGGATACTTTGGATTTTAATAACTGATATTTTTAAACCCATTAACCTGTTACAATGTTTTAGGTTATAATTAATGTTCTGTTGTTCTAATGGCTGAGGAAATATTATGTCTTGCAAAAAATTATTATTAGTTAGTTTAACAGTGTCTACAGCGTTATTTTTAAATGCATGTAGTAATTCTCAATATGAGCTTACCCAAGCTGGGCGTCAAGTTCAGTTTGTTGATACTAAACCAACGGCTAATTGCCAACTGTTAGGTAAAGCAGAAGGACGTCGTGGAACATTTTTTTCTGGTACAAAAACACATAGCGAACTGATACGTGATGCTGCATCTGATTTGATGAACAAAGCTGCCGCTATGGGGGGAAATGTGATATATGATGCTCAAGATGCATCATTACAATATATCTCAGATGTTGCTCCAACTGATGCGGTTATGGTTGGTGATGTTTATCGTTGTAATTAAGATTGATTAAAAGGGGAAGTACTCCCCTTTTTTATTCACAAAATAAATTTTAATTATCCATTTTGAGCTTCAAATTGTTTCATAAACTCAATTAAGTAATTCACACCTTCAATATCCATCGCATTATAAATTGATGCTCGCATTCCACCGGCAATACGATGCCCTTTTATACCAATAATATTGGCTTGCGTTGCTTCACTAACAAACTTTTTATCTAACTCTTCATTGGGTGATAAAAACGTTACATTCATGATGGATCGATTATTTTTAGCCACAGTGTTTCGATAAAAGTCTGACTGATCAATAAATTGATAAAGTTGTTGCGCTTTAGCATGATTGCGTTTTGCCATCGCTTCTAATCCGCCAAGTTTTTTAATCCATTTAAAAACTAGACCTGACATATACCAAGCAAAGGTTGGCGGAGTATTAAACATAGAATCGTAATCGTTCAACACTTTATAGTCTAAAACGGAAGGCAGAATAGATTTAGCATGACCAAGAAGATCTTCTCGGACAATAACAATGGTAATACCTGAAGGACCTATATTTTTTTGGGCACCTGCATAAATGATACCATAACGGCTAACATCAATAGGTTGAGATAGAATACAAGAAGAAAAATCAGCCACTACAATTTTATCGTCAAAATTAGGTTCTTCAAATATTTCGATACCATCAATGGTTTCATTTGGGCAATAATGGACATAAGCCGAATCACTATTTAAATACCAATCAGACATAGGTTTAACTGATGTAATTCCTGCCTGTTTAATAACAATATTTTGTTCGATAACATTGCAATATTTTTTTGCTTCTTTAGCTGCACATTCACTCCAATATCCACTATTGATGTAATCAGCACTGGTTTTATTCCCTAAAATGTTTAAAGGAACAGCTGCAAATTGTGCGCGAGCCCCACCCTGACAAAATAATATTTTATAATTATTGGGTACTTTTAAAATATCACGCAGATCATTGGTTGCTTCAATCGCACATTGATCAAACTCTTTGCCTCGATGACTTAATTCCATCACCGAAGCGCCCGTATTTTGCCAATTTAATAATTCAGCCTGTGCTTGTTGTAAAACATCAGCAGGTATTTTAGCCGGACCTGCACTAAAGTTATAACTCTTACTCATTGCAATTCACTTTAATCCTTCAAAAAATAGACATACATTTTTACACTGTCTGGCAAGATATACAATCAGATTTTTATCAAGATTTTTTGAATAATCGCCGTCAAATTTGTTTTGTATATTTGATAAGATTATTGAGTAATAAAAACAGTGATAATATAAAAAGCCAGCAAAATACTGGCTAAACAAGTGGGATGAGCAATTAAATTGCTAATTGTCGTTTAGCATTTTCAATCGCCATTTTTACTTGGTCTGGTGATACGCCCCCTTTTGCACAACGTTTGGCAAGACAAGATGCTAAAGACAAAATTGGGTAAACATCATTGTCGATTACCGAACTAAACGCTTTTAGTTCTTCTAATGAGAGTTCTTCTAAAGCTTTTTGTTTAGCGATAGCACCGACCACGGCCTCACCCACAATATGATGGGCTTCACGAAATGGTATACCTTTAGCAACTAAATAATCTGCCAGTTCAGTCGCATTTGAATAGCCTTGTTTGGCGGCTTCTCGACATCTATCGTTATTAATTTTGATATCTTCCAATACTAAAGCGGCCATATCTAAGCATTCAAGCCATGTATCTAGAGCATCAAACAGATGTTCTTTATCTTCTTGTAGATCTTTATTATAAGCAAGCGGTAATCCTTTAAAAGTGACCATTGCACCAGTTAAAGCCCCCACAACTCGCCCGACTTTTCCTCGAATTAACTCTAAAGCATCCGGATTTTTCTTTTGAGGCATCAATGAAGAACCCGATGTAACACGATCAGACAATTCAACAAAATTAGCTTCACCGCTATTAAAAATAATCAAATCTTCTGCAAAACGTGATAGATGTACCATACCAATTGAAGCGTTATTTAATAATTCCAGAATATGGTCACGGTCAGAAACAGCGTCTAAACTGTTATTTGTTGCTTGAGCAAACCCTAACCAGCTTGCAAGCTCCTCCCGATCCATAGGATAAGCGGTACCGGCTAGTGCCCCACTACCTAATGGACTCACATCCAAACGTGTTAACGTATCTTGTAAACGGCTCACATCACGCGTTAACATCTCATAATAAGCAAGGCACCAATGCGCAAATGTAATGGGTTGTGCTCGTTGTAAATGGGTGTAACCTGGCATCACAGTCTCTTGATGCTTGTCAGCCGTATTAACTAAAGATTGTCTTAAGTGATTAATGGCTGAAATCAACTGTTGAATTTCAGATTTGCACCATAATTTTAAATCGGTAGTAGATTGGTCATTACGACTTCGTCCTGTGTGTAATTTTTTACCAAGATCGCCCACTTTTTCAATTAATTTTTGTTCGACCCAACTGTGAATATCTTCAGCATCACTTTCTAAAATTTGATGAGGATTGTGTTGAACACTGACTAATAATTCATTTAAGGCTTTTTCGAGTTTTTTTTGCTCATCATAGGATAAGACACTAACCGTGACCAATGCTTTAGACCAAGCTATAGATCCAATAATATCTTGCTCAGCAAGACGATAATCAAAGCGCAAAGAATCATTAAAATGTTTAAAACGTTGATCTGCTGCTTGGCTAAAACGCCCACCCCATAATGCCATACCTACCTCAAATATTTATTAATCAATTTTAATTGCTAAACAATCTGAATTTATTGTTCTTATTTTGTATAAAATAGCTAACAGACTATAAAAGAGATATATACAGGACATAGCCTATATATATCTTTTATCTCACTTATCTAGATCAATATCAAAAAATTACTTTTCCGATTTTTTTGTTGTTTTAGATTTAGTTACTTCTTTGGTTGCTGCTTTAGCTTTACTCTCCGTTTTTACCTTTTTTGGTGAATCAGATGTTTTTGTAGCAGCTTTAGCTTTTTTAGCTGGCTGTTTTTTCTTTTCTTCATTCAATGCTCGAATGCGTGAAGATAAAGAAAATAATCGAATAAAACCACCAGCATGGCTGTGATCATAAACCTCATCTTCTCCGAATGTAGCAAACTCTTCGTTATATAAGCTATTCGGTGATTTTTTCTGCACTGCGGTAGCACTGCCTTTATAAAGCTTCACCACAACTTCACCTGTCATATCTTCAGCTAATACATCGGCTGCTGCTTGAATAGAACGACGATAAGGGGCAAACCAACGACCATCATAAACAACATAAGCCATTTCAAGACCTAACTGCTCACGCCATTTGAAACTATCACGATCTAAAATCAACTGCTCAAGCCCTCGCAAAGCGGTCATCATAATGGTACCACCAGGCGTTTCATAACAACCACGTGATTTGATTCCTACTAAACGATTTTCAATAATATCGACCCGACCTACTCCATGTTTAGCACCAATTTTATTCAATGTGGCAACACAGTTGTAAGGCGAAAGTTTTTTACCATTAACTGAAACTACCTCACCTTTTTCAATACCAATAGTCACAAGTTCAGGTTTATTTGGTGCATCTTCAGGAGAAACCGTCCAAGCCCAACAATCTGCGTTTGCTTGATTCCAAGTACTTTCAAGAACGCCACCTTCGGTTGAGATGTGCCAAGCATTTTCATCACGACTGTAAATTTTTTCGACCGTTGCGGTTGTTGGTATTTTTCTTACTTTTAAATAGTCAATTAAGGCTTCACGTGAGCGTAAATCCCACTCACGCCAAGGTGCTATCACTTTTAATTGGGGAGCAAGCGCGGTATAAGTTGTTTCAAAACGGACTTGATCATTACCTTTACCTGTCGCACCATGGCAAAGCGTATCGGCGCCAACTTCTAACGCATATTCGACTTGTGCTTTAGCAATAATTGGACGTGCCATTGATGTACCAAGATAATAAGTTCCTTCGTATAAAGCACCGGTTTTTAAGACTGGGTAAACATAATCTTTAACAAATTCTTCTCGTAAATCGACCACTTTACATGCTACAGCGCCAGAAGCTTTGGCTTTCTTTTCTACATCTTTCAATTCTTTTGGATCTTGACCGACATTAGCCACTAACGCATAAACTTCACATCCACCATAATTTTCTTTTAACCAAGGAATAATAGCGGATGTATCTAAACCACCTGAATAGGCTAAAACGACCTTTTTTGTGCTACTTTTTTTCATGTTATACCCTTTCTTAATTAACGACGATCGACGAATAAGTTAAAAAATCTTGAAACCTACATCACTTTTTTTCTTAAAACAGTTATAATGATAACCGATGTAATATAATATCTGATCGCTATTTAAGCAATAATTCTTGTGCCCGTTATACCGGATTTTCCATTAAATAATTCAATCAGTTTATCCGGTTCTTTCCAACTTGCTATATCAATTCCCCTGCCTAACGCTTCAGCAGCTTCAAATGCAGAATTAACTTTAACTATCATGCCATCAGTAATCACCCCATTAGCGATAAGTTGATCAGCTTGTGATTGTGTTAATGATTCAATGCGCTGTTTATTCTCATCTAAAACGCCAACTACATCAGAAAGCAAAATTAAATCAGCATCTAATGTTTTAGCTAACGCCACTGCTGCATGATCAGCGTTAACATTCATCATTTGGCCTTCATCTGTTATACCAATTGAACTTACGATCGGCAAATAACCGTTTTTTATTAGAAGATTCACTAAAGTTGGATCCCCAGCCTGAGCTTCACCAACATACCCAAGCTCTTCCGAAATCTGCTTAACTTTGACGCTATCACCGTCCGCTAAACAGAGCCCTATACTTGGTATATGCTGTTTTTTAGCTTCAGAGAGTAAAGTGGTATTTGCGCTACCAGCAAGACTACCAACAATCACATCAATTTGATCTGCCGGTGTGACCCTTAATCCATTACGACGAACAACGGGGATCGATAACCTATCCATTAAGGAATCAACGACACTGCCCCCACCGTGTACAATAATTAAAGGACGGTTAAAATTCTGTTTATAATCACGAATAACTAAAAACAATTTATTGAGTGCATCTTTATTATCGAGTAGTACGCCGCCAAGCTTAATAATTAATGGTTTCATTTCAATTCCCTATTAACTTAGATTATCGTTAACCGTTATTCATCTTAATTTATCGATAAATATCCCAATTTTCAAAGTAACGCCGTTGTTTCATCAAAACCAAATCGAATATTCATACACTGCACAGCTTGTGCTGCTGCACCTTTTAATAAGTTATCTTCCACTGAAATTAAAATTAAATGTCGTCCTTTTAAAACAAATCCTATATCACAATAAGGTAATCCAACGACAGCTTTTAAAGCTGGCCAATCTTTTTGATAAACTCTAACTAAAGGCTTATCGCTGTAATACTTATTTAAAGCCGAAAGAATATCATTAGAAGACACATTGGCTTTTACAAGGCAGGTTATCGTAGCGTGAATACCTTGTTTAAAACATCCTAAATGAGGGGTAAAAATGACCTCTTGACCTAGATGCGTTGCAATTTCAGGTTGATGACGATGAGTAAACAATCCATAGGCATGTAAGCTGACTTCACAAAATAAATTATTATGTGAAGGTTTACGCCCTGCACCACTTACTCCACTTACCGCATTGATGACAGGTAATTGCGATTTATCTATTAAATCTTCTTCAATTAATGGCTTTAAAGGTAACAAACTGGCCGTTGGATAACAACCGGGAACGGCAATTAATTTTGCTTGTTTAATTGCATTAAAATTCCATTCGGCTAAACCATAAATCGCTTGGTCTAACCATTGTTGATGTTGATGAGTAAAACCATAAAAATCTTGATAAAATGAGGAAGAATTAACACGAAAAGCACCCGACAAATCAAAAACCGTACAGCCGTGCTCTAAAAAATAAGGGGCGATAGCATGACTAACAGCATGCTCAGTTGCCAAAAATACCAAATCGATATCATTAATTAAAAAAGAATAATCTGAGGTTGCAATCAAAGGTAAATCAACCACCCCTTTTAATTGAGGATGAAGATTATAGTCTGAGATAAGCTTTCCCCCATCTTGACTATTTTCTGAAACCGTTAAAGCAACAAGTTCAACATGTGGGTGTTTAGTCAAGTAATAGGCTAATTTTGCACCTGCATAACCACTCGCTCCAACAATAACCGCTTTTAACATACCATTCCTATAATTTATTATTAAATAATGAATATATAGTAGGTTATTTATTAAACCGACACAAGCCCTAAAATGAATTTTTATTCACTTTTTGTGAATTTAATTTCATTTATCGATTTAAAGTAATGTTTAAGACAGTTAAAAACCTGCCGACGACGATCCGCAGGTTTTTTAAATTGATACTATTTCAAAAGTGTTGCTGATTTTAAAATTGCAATAAGTAGATCCCAATAACGATGAACGCTTTGAATATTCACTTTTTCATCAGGAGAATGAGGAGATACAATTGTTGGCCCAATCGAAATCATATCCATATCAGGATAAGATTGCTTAAATAGACCACATTCTAGCCCAGCATGTATTACCATAATTTTTGCTTTTTGCGAAAAAAGTTCATGATATTTGTCTTTCGCAAGTTGCAACAAACTAGAATCTAATTTCGGTTCCCAACCAGAATAACCGCCACTAATTTCATAATTTGCATTGACTAATTGACTCAATGAAATTAAGGTCGAAACAACCGCATCTTTAGCAGAATCTACTTGTGAACGGATTAAGAAATTTACATAGAGTTGATTCTCTTTGATATTCACAATGCCTAAATTTAAAGATGTTTCAACGACGCCATGTATTTGATTACTCATTCTCACCACACCATTTGGTGCTGAGTTCAACCAATTGATGATTTTGTTTTGATGCTCGGTTGTTAATACACGTCTAACTTTAGTTTCATCAACATCACTCAAATTTATTTCAATATTTGGTTCAACGCTACCTAATTCGTTTTTTAAGGTCGATTTGTATTGCTGAATGATTGACTCAAGCTTAGGTAAATCTTGTTTATTCAATGAAATTTCGGCAAATGCTTCTCTTGGGATTGCATTTCGTAATGATCCACCTTGTATATCCGCCAATCGAAATGAAAAATCCTGAGCATACTCCGCCAAAAACCTTGCCATAAGTTTAATGGCATTACCTCGCCCAAGATGAATATCACACCCAGAATGCCCACCTTTTAAACCTTTTAATGAGATACGCATATAACAATCATGTTTTTCTGGCATAACAGCATAAGTAATCGCGAACGTTGTGGTAAAATCAACGCCTCCAGCGCATCCTGTAAATATTTCACCTTCATCTTCAGAATCGGTATTAATTAAATATTTGCTTTTAAGCCAATTAGGTTGAAGACCAAATGCCCCGTGCATACCGGTCTCTTCTGATGTGGTAACAAGCACTTCTAACGGCCCATGCTCAACAGTCGGATCAATTAAAACAGCTAATGCGGAAGCCAGCCCAACACCATTATCAGCTCCTAAAGTTGTTCCTTTAGCTTTGACCCATTCACCGTCAACATAAGCTTGAATAGGATCAGTCAAAAAATCGTGTACTGTGCCTTCATTTTTTTGAGGAACCATATCCATATGGGCTTGTAACGCAATTGAAGGACAATGTTCCAAACCTTTGGTTGCTGGTTTTGTTAACAAAATATTCCCTGCTTTATCGATTTGATAAGCAATATGATGAGAATTGGCAAAATCAACAATATATTTAGTTATCATTTGTTCATGATGTGAAGGATGTGGAATTTTACAAATATCATTAAAAATCTGCCAAGTAAATTTTGGCTCTAATGTGGAAAGCATAATATATCCTCAATATTAAGTGAGTAATTAATTAATGAGTGGTTTTTTTTGTGTAATCGCTCTATAATAAGGTGCAATTTTACATCTATTTTTAGTCCATTAATATTAATTTATTATATTTACACATTCGATTAAAATTGCGAGTTACTCATGTCAATAGAACAAAATTTAACTGAAGAAGAAATTAAAGCTAAAAAACAGCATAAAGCTGAAATCATCGCTGAAAAAGAAAAATTCAACGTTACCTGGGAAATGTTACAAGCCTATGGACGTCAACTTTCAAAACGTTTATTACCCGCAAATCAATGGAAAGGCATTATTGCAGTAAGCCGTGGTGGTTTAGTTCCAGCTGCGATTCTTGCTCGAGAATTAAGCATTCGTTATGTTGATACTGTCTGTATTTCAAGCTATGATCATGATCATCAGCGTGAAAAACTGATTCTTAAACAAGCTAATGGTGATGGTGAAGGTTTTATTGTTGTTGATGATTTAGTTGATACCGGTAACACCGCTCACACCATTCGTGATATGTATCCTAAAGCACGATTTGTGACTATATTTGCAAAACCGGCTGGTAAACCTCTTGTTGATGATTATGTTGTAGATATTGAACAAGATACTTGGATTGAGCAGCCTTGGGATACCGGTGTCATGTTTGTTAAACCAATTAGTGATCATGAATAATTAATCTACCACAAGGGATAATTGGCTGTTATGTCAGCGACTAAAAATCTATCAGAACAGATATTTAAACAGCAATATGATTATCCAGAAACTTCGGGGCTTATTAATCGTATTGATTACAGTGACGGTAGTAGTATTAGTCCGTTAGACGGCGACCTAGATTCAAGATGGTATAGAATTATCAATCCCATTTTGTGGTTTTGGCGTGGTTTGCCAAAGCTTGAAGTTGAAGCAGTTTTATCACGAATTGCTGCTTCAACTAAAAAACACACCAATGATAAATGGTTAGATTCAGTTATTGGTTATCAACCTGGTAATTGGATTTACGAATTTTTGAATCAAGCTGCTGAATGGTCAGCAAAAGCCGATGCTATCGATCCCACCAATTTAAGCGAAGACGATAAAAAAAATCTAAATACTTATTATTTGATTGCAAGCGAATATGCAAGTATTGCAAGCTATCCTCATTTTAAAAATGACGAGTTAGCGATGTATGCCCAAACATGTGCATATCAAGCTTATACAAAAGCACTCAATTATTCCCCTTATAAGATTAAAGAACTTGAATTCAAAGTTGAAGATCGGAATATCAAAACGCTACTTCATTTACCTAAAACTGAAGGTACTTGCCCTGTCGTTGTGATCTGTAATGCACTTGGTAATTTGCAAATTGATTTTTATCGATATTTTAGTGAATATTTAGCACCGCAAGGCATTGCGATGTTAACTGTGGATTTACCCAGTGTTGGATACAGTCGTAACTTCACTTTAACTCAAAATAGTAGTCAGATTCATCAAGCCATTATTGAGCAACTTTCTACCGTGCCTTGGGTGGATAATAATCGTTTAATTGTGGCAGGTTTTCGTTTTGGTTCGCATATTGCAACACGATTAACCTATTTGATGCCAAATAAAATCAAAGGATTATTTAATTTTACACCTTTTGTTCATCAAATTTTCACTGATAAAGAACTACAAAAGAATCTACCTAATAGCTACAAAGATATGCTAGCTAGCCGTTTGGGATTACCGCTAATATCCAACCAACAATTAGCCGCCGAATTAAATTATTTCTCACTGAAAAATCAGGGTCTTTTAACTCGAGCTTGCCCAGTTCCTGTGATGAATATTATTTTCGAAAATGATGTGCTTAGTACCTTAACTGAAGCAAAACTTATTCATTCAGCCAAGCAAAATAAAATTATCACTATTCCAAAAACACCATTACAAAAAAGTTTACATCAAGCATTAACACAATCAGTAACATGGATGAAGTCTATTTTGTAATACCAGTATAAAATGAGTATTGTTATGACTAACATAAAACAGCAAGTTGTCGTGGTTAAATTGGGTACAAGCGTATTAACAAGTGGGACAAAACAGCTAGATCGTGCACGGATAGTAGAATTAATACGACAATGTGCAATCTTACATCAAGAAGGTCATAAAGTTATTATTGTAACGTCAGGTGCGATTGCTGCCGGACGAGAGTATTTAAACTACCCTAACCTACCTAATACGGTTGCATCAAAACAATTACTTGCTTCTGTTGGTCAAAGTAAACTCATTCAACTTTGGGAACAACTGTTTTCTATTTATAAAATTTACATTGGTCAAATGCTATTAACACGTGCAGATTTAGAAGATCGTGAAAGATTCCTAAATGCTCAAGATGTGTTAAAAGCAATGTTGGATAACCAAATTGTACCCGTTATCAATGAAAATGATGCGGTAGCAACAGCGGAAATTAAAGTTGGCGATAATGATAATTTATCTGCACTTGCCGCTATTTTAGCAGAAGCCGATAAACTTATTTTATTAACTGATATCGAAGGTTTATATACTGCCGATCCTAGATCAGATAAAAACGCTAAATTAATTTCAGAAATCGAACAGATCGACGATCATTTGCGTAGTATCGCAGGCGATAGTGTTTCAGGGTTAGGTACCGGTGGAATGAGCACAAAAATACAAGCTGCCGAAGTCGCAGGAAGTGCCGGTATCGAAGTTGTTATAGCGGCAGGAAACAGACCCAATGTAATTATCGATATCATGAATAATAAATCGGTTGGCACCCGTTTTCTTGCTCAAAAAACACCATTAGAACATCGCAAACATTGGATATTTGGTGCACCGATAGCAGGAAAACTTATATTGGATGATGGTGCAGTTAATGCAATTTTAAATAATGGAAGTTCCCTTTTACCAAAAGGAATTATAAAAGTTGCGCAAACTTTTTCACGTGGTGAAGTGGTTGATATATGTGATAAATCAGGCAAATCCATTGCCCGAGGAGTCAGTCGTTATAACAGCGATGCACTACAACAAATAGCAGGACATCACTCGTTGGAAATTAGCCAAATTATTGGCTATGAATATGGTTCAGTTGCCGTTCATCGAAATGATATGATTATTAAAGCATAATTTATTAGCAATCTTATTTAAATACAATACACTAATAATTATTAGGCTTAATAATTAAGATAAAATCAATTGATTTAAATTCATAAATACCAATAATAAAGTAGAAAATCAGCATAATGCTTTAAACGTATATTATGCGCTTAACCAATATTAAGAATTAAAAAATCTATAAAGGTCTCATCATGTTAAACCAAATCGGAAAAGCAGCAAAACAAGCTGCATACCAATTAGCACAATGCCCTACTGCTACGAAAAATAAAGTACTTACGGTCATTGCCGATTTATTAGAAGCACAAAGTACCCTGATTCTAACAGCTAATGCGCACGATATAAAATTAGCAAAAGAACAAGGCTTAAGTGATGCTATTGTTGATCGTCTACTGCTAACCCCTGAGCGATTATCATCGATTGCCAATGATGTTCGTAAAGTTATCACATTGAAGGATCCTATAGGTGAAATTATTGATGGGTCAACGTTAGACAGTGGTTTAAAGTTACAACGTCACAGAGTGCCATTAGGTGTAATTGGTGTTATTTATGAAGCTCGTCCAAATGTAACCATTGATATCACCTCGCTTTGCTTAAAAACAGGTAATGCGGCGATACTCAGAGGAGGCAAAGAAACGCTCAAGACTAATATGGCGATTATTTCTGTTATCCAACAAGCCTTATCACAAGTTGGATTACCACAAACCGCCATACAATATATTGACAATCCTGACCGAAAATATATTAACGAATTACTTAAACTCGACAAGTATATTGATATGATTATTCCAAGAGGTGGCATGGCACTCCATCAGTTATGCCGTGAACAATCTACTATACCTTTCATTACAGGTGGAATTGGTGTTTGTCATATTTTTGTTGATGAAAGTGCTGATTTTGATAAAGCTTTAGCCATTATTATTAATGCCAAAACACAGCGGCCTAGTACTTGTAATACGCTGGAAACATTATTAGTTCATCATAAAATTGCGCCAATGTTCATGCCGATATTAAGTCAAATAATGACGGATAATGAGGTTACCTTACATGCAGATAAGCGCACAATTGAAATGTTAAACTCAAATAAAGCTCATGTATTTCCGATAAAAGATGAAGAGTTACGTCAAGAATGGCTATCAAAAGACCTTAATGTTGTTATCGTCGATTCCCTCGAAAATGCAATAGAACATATACGAGAATATGGAAGTGGTCATTCAGAATCAATCTTAACCCGTAACCTAACTAATGCTGAACAATTTGTTAATCAAGTCGATGCAGCAGCGGTATATGTCAACGCCTCGACACGTTTTACCGACGGTGGACAATTTGGCTTAGGCGCTGAAGTGGCTGTAAGTACTCAAAAATTACATGCCAGAGGCCCTATGGGACTTGAAGCACTAACAACCTATAAATGGATAGGTATTGGGGATGATTTAATTCGTCAATAAAATCTGTATCAACTGTTCAGTAACACCTGACAGTTGATACTTCAATATTTAGTCAAAATTACGCATTAATAATGCATAATTTAAGTCGATTTCTTCTGGGATAGGGATATAAACAATATGCCCATCACCTAATCCCGCAGGTACTGGTTGCCCTTTTTTATTCTCCATACGTTCAATAGTAAAAGTCATGTTACCTTTTGGTGTCATCATCTCAACACTATCACCCACTGAGAACTTATTCTTAACAATAATTTCCGCTAAACCATTTAGACGTTCACCACTAAATTCCCCCACAAACTGTTGTCTGTCGGATACCGAATGACTGTGAACATAATTTTGCATATCTTCATGCTTATGACGACGCAAAAAGCCTTCGGTATAACCGCGATGCGCTAAAGAATCAAGTTCAGCCAACAAACGAGGATCAAATGGCTTACCTTCGCTTGCAGCATCTATCGCTTGACGATACACTTGTGCCGTTCTTGCACAGTAATAAAAGGACTTGGTACGCCCCTCAATTTTCAATGAGTGGACACCTATTTTAGTCAAATCTTCTACTAGTTCTACCGCTCTTAAATCTTTAGAATTCATGATATAAGTTCCATGCTCATCTTCGAATGCTTGCATGTATTCACCCGGTCGACCAGATTCTTCTAACATAAATACTTTATTTGTTGTTTGACCAATGCCAAGTGTAGGTTCAACTTGTTGTACCGGTATGGGTTCACATTTATGAACGATCTGCCCTACTTCATCTTCTTTTCCTTCGGCAACTTTGTATTCCCAACGGCATGCGTTAGTACATGTACCTTGGTTAGAATCACGTTTATTAATATAACCAGATAAAAGACAACGCCCAGAATACGCCATACAAAGTGCACCATGAATAAACACTTCTAATTCCATCTCAGGAACTTTTTCACGTATTTCGGCAATCTCATCAAGAGACAGCTCTCGAGA
>CALYPO010000023.1 GCA_945276085.1 uncultured Gilliamella sp. | reverse complement strand
GATTGTTACCAAAAAATCCGACAATAAGCCAGTTCTTTTGCCCGTTTTTTATATTCAGCTTGTTGCTCATTAGGAATAAAAAATCGGTTTTTTTCTATCTCTTCGCACTCTTTTACATCGCGTTTAATGTGCTCTGCTTCTTCTTTTGAAATTCGAAAGAAATGGGTATTAAATATACCGATTTTTGTATCATCATCCATAGTCACTTTGTTTTCTAAACCAAAATTTCTTTCTGATGGATAAGCCAGTCCGTCGAAATAGTCTTGTGATTTTGTGAGTTTTCGCATCGCAATGGTTTGACCATTACCATAAACGTAGTTTTCATTGATAAAGTAATTGTCTCCTTGTTTACTTATTTCAACAAGATTGGCGATCGACGCCGTATGTTTATAATCCGGACCACCTTCAACCCAAAAACCAATAAATTTATCATTATGATTAGATTCCTGTTCAGAACATGCTGTAATAAACAGTATCATAAACATGAGTGATAAATATTTCATTCAATATCCTTATATTATTAATGATTTAATGCGCGCAAAAACTCTTGTCGGGTGCTTGGATTCGTTTTAAATCCTCCCCCTAATGCGGTCGTGGTAGTTAAACTATTGGAATCTTTAATACCTCGAGCTTTAACGCAATAGTGTGTAGCGTCAATTGAAACAGCAACATTAACTGTTCCTAATAGCGTCTGTAGTGCCACCAAAATTTGTTGGGTTAATCTTTCTTGCACTTGCGGGCGCTGGGAAAAAAATTCAACAATCCGATTGATTTTTGATAAACCAATCACTTTATCTTTTGGGATATAAGAAACGGTGGCTTTACCGTCAATGGTCACAAAATGGTGCTCACAAACACTGGTTAAAGTAATATCACGAACGGTAATCATTTCATCAACCTGCATTTTGTTTTCAATCAGGGTGATTTTGGGAAAGTTATGATAGTTAAGTCCGGAAAAGATCTCATCAACATACATTTTTGCAACGCGATGCGGAGTTTCAGCAAGGCTATCATCACTCAAATCAAGTTCCATAAGTTTCATGATTTCTCGGAAATGCGCTTCTATTTTTGCTTTCCGTTCGCTATTGTCCATAGGTAAACGACATGATGGGGTTTCAAGATTTTTAGCTGCTAGTGCTTTTTTGACCTCTAGTGCTGCAGGACTTAATTCTGTCATTTATTTGATACTCAGACGAAAATAGATATCAGTATTATATAATAGTGATATAGCGATATACAGTATTTTTAATTAATCAATTTGACTTAAAGATCGATGCGATCTCGAATATTTTTACACTATATTATCGGTGTTCACAAGAATATTGTTACTAATTAGGTTATACTACTAATAATTGTATTAAATAACATTTGGGTAACTATTAATGCCAAATAATACGCCAATTATTTTGATTGATGGCTCTTCTTATCTTTATCGTGCTTTTTTTGCATGTCCTCCATTAACTAATTCCAAAGGTGAGCCAACAGGGGCTATTTTTGGTGTGGTCAATATGATACGCAGTCTAATGAATCAATATGATCCAACTCATATTGCTGTCGTTTTTGATGCGAGTGGCGGATCTTTCCGTAATGAACTTTATAGCGAGTATAAAGCGACTCGAGAAGAAATGCCTGAAAATTTACGGCCCCAAATCGAACCAATTCATACTATTTTAAAAGCGATGGGATTACCGCTGCTTTGTGTAGATGGTGTAGAGGCTGATGATGTGATAGGCACATTGGCTAGACAAGCAGAAAAAGAAAACCTAGAGGTACTAATCAGTACTGGTGATAAAGATATGGCACAATTAGTCAGTGATAAAATCACACTAATAAATACCATGAATAACACAATTCTTGATCCAGAAGGTGTTATGAAAAAATTTGGTGTGCCGCCAGAAAAAATGATTGATTATTTAGCATTAAGAGGTGATACGTCTGATAATATTCCTGGTGTTCCGGGAATTGGTGAAAAAACGGCACTAAATTTATTAACGCATTTTGAAAGTTTAAATGATATTTATAGCCATTTGGATGAAATTGAAAAATTGCCTATTCGTGGTGCTAAATCATTGAAAAGTAAATTGGCTGATCATAAAAAAGAAGCTGACCTTTGTTATTTATTGGCGACAATTAAAACGGATGTTCCATTAGATTTCACGACGGAACAATTACTTATAGGTGATATCGATGCAACTAAATTAGTTGAATTGTTTGCTTATTATGATTTCCATCGTTGGCAAAAAGAATTAATCGCTGGTAACTTTTTAAATCAGCAAAGTCAAATTCCTGTCGAAATTGTAGGGGAATTGCCCTCAATTGACCAAGAAGAGCTAGAGACTGAAGTACACGAAAAGGATTATCAATGTATTTTAACCAATACACAATTAGATGAATGGATTGCAACATTAACTAGTTGCGAAGCCTTTGCATTTGATACGGAAACGGATAATGTCGATCATTTCCATGCTAAGCTTGTTGGGATATCGCTAAGTGTTACTCCAAATCAAGCTGCTTATATTCCTCTAGCTCATCAATACCTAGATGTTCCAGAACAGCTACCGCTTAATGATGTATTGGCAAAATTAAAACCAATATTAGAGAATCCTCAAATCAAAAAAATCGTCCAAAATGCCAAATTTGACTACAGTGTATTGGCGAACTATGGCATCCAAGTGCAGGGTATTGCTTATGACACGATGCTAGAGTCCTATGTATTAAATAGCACTCAACGACATGACATGGATAGTATGGCAAAACGCTATTTGAAATATAAAACAATTACTTATGATGAATTAACTAAAGTTGGTAGAAAGCAATCAAGTATTGATACTATTGATATTGAAAAAACAACTCAATATGCAGCAGAAGATGCGGATATTACTCTTCAATTACATCAAAAATTATGGCCACAGCTAGAAAAAAATGAAAAACTCACTAAGTTATTTTCAGACATTGAAATGCCACTAGCAATTATTTTAGCTAACATGGAAAGAACTGGGGTTCTTGTTGATGCTGAACAATTAAAAGCGTATTCAAAAGAACTTAACAAAATATTAAAGGATACTGAAGAAGAGTTACAATTCCTTGCGGGTGAAAAATTTAATCCGGGTTCACCAAAACAAATTCAAGCAATTTTATTTGATAAACACCAATTACCCGTACTCAAAAAAACGCCTAAAGGTGATCCTTCAACAAGTGAAGAAGTATTAAATGAATTAGCAAATACATATGTATTACCTCGTAAAATTTTATATTACCGAGGGTTAGCCAAATTAAAAAATACTTATACCGATAAACTACCGTTGATGATTAGCCCAATTGATCACCGAATTCATACCAATTATAACCAAATTGGTACTGTAACAGGACGATTATCATCAAACGACCCTAATTTACAAAATATTCCTGTTCGAACCGAGGAAGGTCGCCGTATTCGCCAAGCGTTTATCGCCCCAAAAGGTTATAAAATTATTTCAGCTGATTATTCGCAAATTGAGCTACGTATTATGGCGCATTTATCGCAGGATAAAAGTTTGCTAAATGCTTTTGCTCATGATAAAGACATTCATCGGGTGACAGCGAGTGAAATTCTAAGTAAACCAGAGCCAGAAGTTACCGCAGAAGAGCGAAGAAGAGCTAAAGCTGTAAATTTCGGATTAATTTATGGCATGAGTGCTTTTGGGTTATCTAAACAAATTAATATTCCTCGTAAAGAAGCAAAATTCTATATTGATCGTTATTTTGAACGTTATCCTGGTGTACAAGTGTATATGGACAGAATTCGTCAACAAGCATCCGAGCAAGGCTACGTTGAAACCTTATCAGGAAGACGATTATATTTACCAAAAATTAGCTCATCTAGAGTTAATGAAAAACGAGGTGCTGAGCGTGCGGCAATTAACGGACCAATGCAAGGTACAGCAGCTGATATTATCAAAATAGCAATGATCAAAATGAGTGAATGGATTAAAACCCAGTCTAACGGTAATATCAGAATGTTAATGCAAGTACACGATGAACTTGTATTTGAGGTTAAAGAAGAGCTTGTTAGTGAATATAGTAAATCTATTAAATCTATCATGGAAAATTGTTATCAACTCTCAGTACCATTAAAAGTGGATGTCGGTATTGGTAATAATTGGGATGAAGCTCATTAATAGCTTTGATAATTTATATTTTTATACTCGATTTTATATTGAGTAACTACTTAAATTAGTTGCTAATTTTGTCTATTACTGACGGCTTGCTGAAACCTTTTGACGTGTTAAAATAAGCAACTAAATTGAACTTATTGCAATTGCCTTTCCTATCTATGGAAAGCGGTTAAATAAAAAGAGCATAAGTGATAAATTGACATTTTAGGGCTCTTTATTAATAGGATTATTTCATGAAAATTAAAACCCGTTTTGCACCAAGCCCAACTGGTTACTTACATGTTGGTGGTGCACGTACTGCGCTTTATTCTTGGCTATATACCCGCCATGCGCATGGCGCCTTTGTATTGCGTATTGAAGATACCGACCTTGAACGTTCAACACCAGAAGCGATTGACGCGATTATGGAAGGTATGAATTGGTTAAAATTATCATGGGATGAAGGCCCATATTTCCAAACTAAACGTTTTGATCGTTATAATCAAGTTATTGACGAAATGTTAGCCAATAAAACGGCTTATCGTTGTTATTGCTCAAAAGAGCGCTTAGAAAAATTGCGCGAAGAGCAAATGGCGAAAGGTGAAAAAGCCCGATATGACGGCCATTGTCGTTGTGATGAAGTGCAAAAACAGCATTCACACACTGAGCCACATGTTGTCCGCTTTGCTAACCCGGTAGATGGCGTAGTTGTTTTCAATGATCTGATACGTGGTCCAATTGAAATTGCCAATAAAGAGCTTGATGATTTAATCATACGCCGTACTGATGGTTCTCCAACTTATAACTTTTGCGTCGTTGTTGATGATTGGGATATGGAAATTACCCATGTTATTCGTGGTGAAGATCATATTAATAATACGCCTCGCCAAATTAATATTTTAAAAGCACTAGGCGCACCATTACCTGAATATGGTCATGTATCAATGATTTTAGGTGACGATGGACAAAAACTCTCTAAACGTCATGGTGCAGTGAGTGTGATGCAATACCGTGATGATG
This sequence comes from uncultured Gilliamella sp., assembly GCA_945276085.1. Classification (GTDB taxonomy): domain Bacteria; phylum Pseudomonadota; class Gammaproteobacteria; order Enterobacterales; family Orbaceae; genus Gilliamella. The sequence goes on along the minus strand of CALYPO010000023.1, from coordinate 14,646 downwards.
GTTATCTGCCAGAAGCCTTGCTTAACTATTTAGTTCGTCTAGGCTGGTCTCATGGCGATCAAGAGATATTTTCTGTACCAGAAATGATTGATTTCTTTTCATTAGATGCAGTAAGTAAATCTGCCAGTGCATTTAATACTGAAAAATTACTTTGGTTAAATCATCATTATATTAACCATTTAGATGCTGATTATGTTGCACAGCATTTAGTTTGGCATATGAATCAGCAAGGTTATGATTTAACACAAGGTCCTGATTTAATTACTATAGTGAAACTATTTGGTGAACGTTGTAAAACATTGAAAGAAATGGCTGAGTCATGTACTTATTGCTATCAAGATTTTGATGAGTTTGATGCTGATGCAGCTAAAAAACATTTACGACCTGTTGCAAAAGAACCTTTAGAGGTAATCAAAGCTAAAATTGCAGCAATTTCAGATTTTGATTGGCAAATTGATAAAATTCATCATGCTATTGAGGCAACAGCCACCGAGCTTGAAGTCGGGATGGGTAAAGTAGGTATGCCACTTCGTGTTGCAGTGACGGGAATTGGGCAATCGCCTTCTGTTGACGCAACTGTTTATGCTGTTGGTAAAAAACGTACATTAGCAAGAATTGACAAGGCATTGGCTTATATTGCTAACAGAGAACAAGCATAATAATCGCCGATACTATTCGGCGATCCACTTGTTGAGAGTTTATTATGGCTCGCTTAAAAAAACGTTATTGGATTCCATCTCTTATATTACTCATAATAGTGATATTAAGCTTATATGGTTGGCGATATTGGTTATCATTCAAGGATGAACATAATCTTTCTATAGATTGGCAAGGTATTGATATCGGCCTCGGCGGATTATCTTTTGATGAACTAACTATTTCACAACAGCCACAATTATCGTTAAAAGCGAGCAATGTCAAACTATCGTTGTCAACCTTTACGGCAAAAAGTATTGATATTTACTGGTCCGATTCAACAGATAAATCAGGCTTGCCAAAGGTGACAGATACACAAGAGCTCAATCAATCTTCTCCTAATTCTTCCACTGTATCGACTATCATTTATTGGCTTCCAAATAATATCAATGTCGACTCTTTAACATTTTATCAACAGAAAAAAGAGTTAGTTAACCTGAAGGTTCAGGCCACTAAAGAGCAAAATACAATACAACTTAATCTATCAAGTAATAATCAACACACATTAACTGCTAACCTTTCGTTTGATCAGTTAAATTCTTGCTTCGAAATCAAAGAGGGGGTCTTGACGACTTCCTTGAATCAATTTGGAATAGAAAAAGGTAATCTGACTTTACCATTTACTGGGGTTTTAACTAGCGATAAAGTTATTTTAAAGAGTTCAGACAACGCTTTATTTAATATTGAAAAAGCGAAATTTTCAGATGACTTAATTGTTAAACCATTAGTAGGAAAGCTGACCTTTGAAGTAACAATACCTATTTCGCTTGAATCGAAACAAATTAATGCAAAATCAACATTAACAATTAATAAATTTGATGGCATATTTAAAGCGAGTGAATTTAAATCCGCAGTTGGCAACATCGATATTTCATTTAATAACAATCAATTTACTATTTCAACGCCCGCATTAACTATTCAACAAGTTAATATTGGTGTTAATTTCGAGAAGATTAGATTAGCAGGTAGTTATTCAGCATCGCTAAATGCACCGAGTAAAGGGTTAGTGAAATGGACGAAAGCGCAAGCCGCTATTTTTTCTGGCTCAGTTTTTCTTGATCAGGGACAATTGAATTTAGCTAAATTACCCCAACAATTTAATTTAAGGCTAAAAAAGATACAATTGAAAGATATCTTGGCTAAATATCCTGCTGATGGTTTAGCTGGAGATGGGGCAATTGATGGCACGTTGCCAATAACATTATTACCGTCCAGTAAAAAAGGGACAGCTTTTAATGAAGTCGTCATAAAAAACGGCCAGTTAGTTACGGTTAATGAAGGATATTTACAGTTTGAAAATACGGCACTGAAAAATTATGCCCAAGCTAACCCGAATATGAAAATTCTCACTGATATAATCAAAAATTTTCATTATACTAAGTTGTCGGGTATGGTGAGTTATCAAAATGAAATTGCTAAATTAGGACTAAATATTCAAGGTAATAACCGTGATGTTGAAAATGGTAAAGCGGTGAATTTGAATATAAATCTTGAAGAGAATATTGCAAAACTATTAATAAGTTTACAACTTTCCGATCAAATTAACGAACCTATTCGCAAACGTATTGAAGCGTATTTAAAAAGGAAATCTTGATAGATAAGAGGTTATTCTATGATTAAAACTATTATTACAATTATAGTGTGTAGTGCTGTACTAATGGGTTGTACGCCAACGGTTAAAGTGCAAGCACCAAATGAACCAATTAATATCAATTTGAACGTTAAGATTGATCACGAAATTAATATCAAAGTGGACAAAGCGCTAGATAATATTATTAATAAATCAGGTTTATATTAATATTAATGAGTGCATAAACACGACTTTTATAGCAAAACATTAAAATTTCAACCGTTTTTACATATTTAATTCATCTTAATATGATGTATTTAATAAGGAGTCTGTTATGAATAAAAAAGCGATAGTAGCATTATTATCAATCTTATTAGCTATGCCAGTTTTTGCTTTAAATTTAGATCAAGCGATTAATTCACTGCCTCAAGCAAAAGCAAATGGTCTAGTGGGAGAACAAACCGATGGTTATTTAGGCGTTGTAAAAAATGAAGGTAATGCAAGCGAAATTGCCCAATTAATTAATCAGGCTCGTAAACAAGAGTACCAAAAAGTATCAGCTGAAAGTAACGTGCCACTAGTTGAAGTTCAAAACAAAGCAGGAAGTAAAGCTCAAGAAAAAACGCCTGCTGGTCAATACATCAAACAGCAAGGGCAGTGGATAAAAAAATAAAAGCAATCTTTATTATAGGAAAAGTATAACGATATTGTACTTTAATTGTTAATCAATAATGTGTATCCTGTTATTTTTGTGATTTGCTTGCAATAATATTTAAAATAAATTTTATTAGTAAATAGTATCGCTATAGCGATTTTAAATGGAGAAATTCAATGTGTTCGATTTTAGGTATTCTTGATATTAAATCAGATCCGGAACAGCTACGAACAAAAGCATTAGAGCTATCAAGCCTGCAACGTCATCGTGGCCCTGATTGGTCTGGTATTTTTGCTTCTGATAAAGCGATTTTAGCTCATGAACGTCTATCAATTGTAGATGTTAATACTGGATCTCAACCGCTTTATAATAAAGATAAAACATTAGTTTTAGCGGTTAATGGCGAAATTTATAATCATCAAGAACTCCGAAATCAGTACAAAGATCGTTATGAATTCCAAACAGGCTCTGACTGTGAAGTCATCTTAGCTTTATATCAAGAAAAAGGTATACACTGTCTTGATGACTTACAAGGCATGTTTGCGTTTATTCTTTATGATATTAATAAAGGCACCTATTTTATTGGTCGTGATCATATCGGTATCATTCCGATGTATATGGGACATGATGAAAACGGCACGTTTTACGTTGCGTCTGAAATGAAAGCATTGGTTCCGGTTTGTAAAACGATTGAGGCTTTTCCTCCTGGAAGTTACTTATCAAGTACAGAAGGTGAAATTAAAACCTATTACAAACGTGATTGGATGGAATATGATAACGTCAAAGATAATAAGACAGATATCAATGAACTTCGTGTTGCACTAGAAGAGTCTGTAAAAAGTCATCTTATGTCAGATGTTCCTTATGGCGTTTTATTATCTGGTGGACTTGATTCTTCTGTTATTTCAGCAATTACTAAAAAGTTTTCTGCTCGTCGCGTTGAAGATCATGAAAAATCAGAAGCATGGTGGCCACAATTGCACTCGTTCGCGGTTGGTTTAAAAGGTGCCCCAGATCTTAAGGCTGCACAAGCAGTTGCTGATCATCTAGGTACTGTTCACCACGAAATTAACTTCACCATTCAAGAAGGTATTGATGCAATCCGTGATGTTATTTATTTTATCGAAACGTATGATGTAACAACGATTCGTGCCTCAACCCCAATGTATTTAATGGCAAGAAAAATTAAAGCAATGGGTATCAAAATGGTCCTATCAGGTGAAGGTGCTGATGAAGTATTTGGTGGTTACCTCTATTTCCACAAAGCGCCAAATGCCAAAGAGTTTCATGAAGAAACTGTCCGAAAATTAGCCGCGTTACACATGTACGATTGTGCACGTGCTAATAAAGCAATGGCTGCATGGGGCGTTGAAGCGCGTGTACCTTTCTTGGATAAAAAATTCTTAGATGTGGCAATGCGTATTAATCCGAAAGATAAAATGTGTGGTAGTAACGGTAAAATGGAAAAACACATTGTTCGTGAAGCATTTGAATCTTACTTACCAGCATCAGTGGTATGGCGTCAAAAAGAACAATTCTCTGACGGTGTAGGCTACAGTTGGATCGATACCTTAAAAGAAATTGCTGAAAGCAAAATTACGGATCAACAGCTAGAAAATGCAAAATTCCGTTTCCCATACAATACGCCAACATCAAAAGAAGCGTATATGTATCGTGAGATTTTTGACGAATTATTCCCTGTTGAAAGTGCTGCACATTGTGTACCAGGTGGTCCAACCGTTGCTTGTTCAACTGCAAAAGCGATTGAATGGGATGAATCATTTAAAAATCTAAATGATCCGTCAGGCCGTGCAGCAGTTGGTGTACATAATGATGCTTATAAAAAATAGCAATCTTAAATTTTATAAAGGGCATGATTGCCCTTTTTTTATGTCTTGAACTCGCTAATGCTACATTCCTAAAGCTATATTCTTAAAGTCCTCCAGCATTATTAGTATATTTTCTGATAGAAAATAAATATCCCCTTATCAAAGCCGATTTTTATAATATTTCTTAAATATGTGATCTAAATTCATTTTTTTTTAAATCATTTTAATTATAATCAATGTTACCTGTCACATTTAAGTTAAAAAGAGGTTTATGAGCGTTAATTTTTTATAAAAAAGCAATAACGTTTATCTTTTATAAATTAGGAGTATGGAGTGGATAATTATAAAATTGCGATAATTAACTCAAGTAGTTTTGGAAAGTATTTTCCAGATCATTTAAAACGATTAGAAAAAATTGGTGAAGTAAAGCATTTTACTTTTGATAATGATATACCAGGGAAGGAATTAGCAAAGGCTTTAGAAGGTTTCAATATTTTTATTGCTAGTGTTAGACCTTTTTTTAACAAAGATTTTTTTGATAATAAAAAAGACCCTTTGTTTTTAATTTCTCGTCATGGAATAGGTTTTAATAATGTTGATGTTGTTGCTGCAAGGGAACATGGAACGATTGTAACTATTGTACCCCCTCTAGTGGAGCGAGATGCTGTAGCCGAAAATGCAGTGACTAATTTACTTGCATTAATTAGGCAAACAGTTCAGTCACAAGCTGCAGTGAAATCAAATGATTGGAAAAAAAGAGCCTCTTTTTTGGGTATCAATGTTACGGGTAAAGTTGTTGGCGTTATTGGCTGTGGGAATATTGGAAGCCGTGTGGCAGAAATTTTTAAACACGGATTTAATGCGCGCTTACTTGTTGTAGATCCAAACGTAAATAAACAATGGGCTAATCAACATAATATTGAAATTGTTGATTTAGAGTATTTACTAAAACATGCGGATATCATTTCTCTAAATGCTTCATTAAATGAAACTAGTTATCATATCTTAAAAGATCACCAATTTTCTTTAATGAAAAAAGGCGTTTACATTACCAATACTGCTCGAGCTGAATTGATTGATGAAAATGCACTATTACACGCATTAAATGAAGGTATTGTCGCTGGTCATGCAACTGACGTAATGTATGTCGAGCCTTCATATAACGATAATCCTTTAGTTCAACACCCAAAAGTTCTTGTTACTCCACATACATCCGCTTATGCCATTGAGTGTTTGCAAGGTATGGGGGAGAAATGTGTCGAAGATGTAGAGAAATTTGTCAATAAGCAAGAATTACAATCAATTGTTTCTTAAAATTTTTTAAACATTATAAAAAAATCGAGGAGTTTATATATGCAAGAAATGCATGTAACGTTTCTTCAAGCAACCATTATTTCAATATGGGTTGCAATGGTAATGTCTCGGGGGCTGGGTGGAGCAACATTAACACTCAGATTCTCACCGATGATGACGGGGTTAATTGTTGGAATAGTCTTTAATGATATTTCAAACGCGATGATAATAACCGCAGCAATACAGTTAATTTATATGGGGGTATTTTCTCCTGGCGGACAAATGCCATCAGAACCCGCAATTGCAACTGCTGTCGCTGTACCTGTCGCATTACTCGGCGATATGCAACCAGCAGCAGCGGTGGCGGTAGCCGTACCTGTTGGTTTGTTAGGATCGTATTTATACCAATTAAGATTTTTCCTCAATACAATGATTATGAAATTAACTGAACGATATGCTGACGAAGCTAACAGTTCGGGATTAACTTTATCAATTATTATCTTACCAATCATTTGTAGTGTCGCACTCTTTTTACCATTTATGTTTGTCGCACTCTATTTTGGTGCGCCAATAATTGCAGATATCATTAAATCCAATGCTGGTGGACTTGTTTTCCATATTCTTAATGTAATTGGTGGTGGTCTTGCAGCAGTAGGTATTGCTCTGACTATTTATGTTATCGGTAAGAAAAATTACATCATTTTCTTCTTATTAGCTTACTTCATGGCCGTAATTGCAAAACCACTGAATATCACAATGGTTACCTACGCAATTGTCGGCGCTATTGTTGCGTTTATCTTTGTCCTTGCAAAGAATGAAGCGGTTAATTCTGCGGCTGAGCAACCTAGAAGTAATTCAAATAACCAAGTAGATGATGACGATTATTAATCTTTAATTGATTAATAAATTAAAAAGAGGAATTTATAATGACTGAAATCGTACAAGAAAGTATTGATCTCAAACCAGAAGCAATAACTAAAAAAGATATCACTATTGCATGGTTACGTTGGTATTATGCAAATGAAATCCCACACTCATTTGACCGCTATCTAGCCGCTTCTTTAATGTGGGGATTGATGCCAATTCTCAAAAAATTATATAAATCAAAAAGTGAGCTTTCAGCAGCTTATCAAAGACACTTATTGTTCTTTAACACTCAATTAACCTGGGGTGGCGGAACAATTTCAGGAATTATGGCGTCACTAGAAGCTGTAAGAGCAGATGAAGTTTATCAAAAGAAACCGATCAGTATTGATAACGACGTTCTCTATAATACAAAAGCTGGTTTAATGGGGGCTTTAGCCGGAATAGGTGACGCAATCGACTCTGGAACAGTGCAATATATCTTTATTGCAATTGCGCTTCCTTGGGCTCAAGAAGGCCTAGCAATTGGTGCTTTATTTCCTTTCATTGCATTTGTTATCTATCAACTTTTTGTTGGGTACTATTTTGCTCAGTTAGGATTCAAATTGGGTAGAAATGCGGCTACCGAAGTGGTTGGTAATAAAATGCAAATGGTCATTGAAGGCTTGTCCATTCTAGGCCTATTCATGATGGGTATTTTAGCTGCTAACTACATAAAAGTATCATCAAGTTTGAAATTCAATTTATCCGGTAAAGAATTTGTCATCCAAGATACCTTGGATAAAATCCTACCGGGTGTATTGCCTCTTATGGTCGTGATGGGATTATATTTCTATTTTTCTAAGAAAGGGTTAAAAGTAACTCAAGCATTAGTTGGATTAACCATAATACTTGGTGTATTAGCAGCCATTGGAATTTTATAAAATTAAAAAAATATAGAGGTAAAATTATGGGAAAAGTAGTGTTAGCGCGTGTAGATAGCCGCCTTATTCATGGTCAAGTTGCAACTAATGTCTCTAAAGCAGCTGGAGCAAATGCGTTATTTGTAGCCGATGATTACTCAGCAAATGATGAATTTACTAAAAATATTATATTAGGTGCTGGGGCAAGTACAGGACACAAAATAAGAGTATTAAAAGAAGATGGCGCGGTAAGATATTGGAATGATCGCCAGTATGATGATTTTAATGTTATTTTGATAACAAAAAATATAGAAGTTATGTATAAAATCATTAAAGCGGGTGTGCCAATAACTAATCTTAATATTGGAGGTTTACCGCTAGTACCTGGAGCAACTTCAATAATTAAAGAAGTATCGATTAATAAAGAACAACTTGATTTACTAATCGATTTACAAAACAGCTTCCCTAATATGGATATCTATTTTCAAGCGACGCCTTCGTTGAAAAAAGTCACATTAAACGAAGCGATTAAGATGTTTGAATAATATAGGTATCGAAAATATGATAGGTGTTTTATTAGTTAGTCATGGCAAAATGGCTGAAGGGATTAAAGATAGTGTATCAATGATTGTTGGAGAACAAGATAAATTTGAATCACTATCACTCAATCCAGGACAAGATATTGAACAATTAAAAGATAATTTATTTGATTGTTCAAAATCTCTAGACTCAGGGCAAGGTGTCTTAATTTTTGTTGATTTATTGGGTGCCTCGCCTTATAACGCATCAATGCGATGTTTGCCAGAATGGGAAAAATTAGGTATGAATGTCCGCGTCATTACCGGTATGAACTTGCCAATGGTAATTAATGCTGTATGTAATAGAGATTCATTATCACTACTTGATTTGGCAAAAGAGTGTGTTGAAACTGGACATGAGAATATCCAAGAAGCGATTAGCAATATGGCTAATTTCTCCCAATCTCAAAATGAAGATGATTATTGATTAAACTAACATCTTCTATAGATAATATTATTTGATAATCATTATTTTAATATTATCTATTTGTTTCGCTGTTAGTGTGACTAATATCGCACTAACAGTTTTTCTAAATTAAAATAATTATTAAAAATGGATAAATTTAAAGACCTTGTACTAAGATACTGTGTCATTTTTGGCAAAAGATTTACGTCTAAAGAAAAAATCACTTTTTTAAGAGTGATATCTAAAGAACTTACTCAATTGGGCTATATAGTTGATGCTAAATTAGCAAAATTAAAGTTAGCAACAAGACGGTATGAAAATTATTACAACGCTTATATTGGTAATTTAGATCAAGCTGAATTAATCATTTGTACCTATTATGATACTGGTATTAAAAATTTTAATTTTAATAAAAAATATGCATTCACGCCTCACTTTAGTAAATTAGGCTATTTTATAAGTATTTCGCCAATTATTTTCTTATTCATCACCTCATTGGTATTAAATTACTGGGTGTTCATACCCAAAATTCAGTCGCAGGGTTTTTTTAGTATTCCCGGCGTATCGTCTATTGTTTCGACTATTTTATTATTTTTTATTATTTTGAAATACAAAAGTGGCATTCCGAATCAAAAGAATTTTGTTTGTAACTCTTCAAGTATTATTACAATTATCAATTTAATTAATAAATTAGATAAAAAAGAAAAGAAGAAAATTGCTTTTGTTTTATATGATGATGGTAATAATGGACAATATGGCCTAAAGATGCTGGAAAGCTATGCAAAACAATTGAAAAATAAAAAATTCATATTTATTGATAGCATTGGAAATGGTGATGAATTGATTTATTTAAAACCTGAAGAGTCAAACATTCATTTAGAAAATATTGTTTTTAAACAAGGAACAATGGACATCCAATTTCCAAATTACATTATGATGACATCGGGAACAATGGATAACAGTGGTAAAATTATGATAAATAACGCTTTTAGCTCAAAAGATAATAATTTATCTGAAGAAACAATAAATAAACATACCCAGTCTCTTTTAAATGTATGTAAATCATTGATAAATTCAAATAAAAATTAAAAGCTAGATTTTTTATTTTCCTTTTCAAAAAAATCACATCTACCAATTTTGTTAGTAGATGTGATGTTCTTATCAATGCTGAGATTTTGCACCAACTGGTAAAATTGTACGTCCATATTGTTCATTAAGCACTTCAGCCATCGCTAAATAAATAGCACTGGCACCGCAAATAATACCCTCAAAACCGGCAATATGAATGATGTCATGGTTACCACAAATGTTACCAATTGCTAATAAAGCAAATAAAACAGTTAAACTTGCAAAAACAAATTGTAATACTCGATTACCTTTTAAAGTACCGATAAACATAAATGCGGTAAAAATTCCCCATAATGCCAGGAAGATACCCACAAAAGTTGCATCAGTTGGTGCTGTTGCTGGTGATGTCGGTAAATACCAAATACCAACAAGAGCGATCCAAAAGAAACCATATGAAGTAAACGCTGTAGTACCAAAAGTATTACCTTTACGAAATTCTAAAATTCCAGCGATCACCTGTGCCAGTCCACCATAAAAAATACCCATTGACACAATGGCCGTCATGACAGGAAAAAAACCTGCGTTATGAATATTTAATAAAATTGTAGTCATACCAAAACCCATTAAGCCGAGAGGACCAGGGTTTGCTAATTTAGTTTGTTCCATAAAGATCCTATAAATTAATTCTCATAATAAAAAAGGCGGCAATAATAAGTGTAGAGAGGTCTATAATCAAGATTTAAGAAAAAATAATTTATTTTGCCCCTTGATATTAAAAATATTGTTCCCATTTATGTGAAAACAATTACATATCTTTGTCAAAATAAGGACTTGAAATTAAATATTTAAGACTTATATACAAAGAATAAAATACAGGTTTGAGGAGAAACGATTATGGGTAAAATTATTGGTATCGACTTAGGTACAACAAATTCATGTGTTGCAGTAATGGATAACGGCCAAGCAAAAGTATTAGAAAATGCCGAGGGTGATCGCACAACCCCATCGATTATTGCTTACACACAAGATGGCGAAATTCTAGTTGGTCAACCAGCTAAACGCCAAGCAGTAACCAATCCACAAAATACATTATTTGCGATTAAACGTTTAATCGGTCGTCGTTATGAAGACGCTGAAGTACAACGTGATGTTGGCATCATGCCATATAAAATTGTTAAAGCAGACAATGGCGATGCATGGGTTGATGTTAAAGGCCAAAAAATTGCTCCACCACAAATTTCTGCTGAAGTATTGAAGAAAATGAAAAAAACAGCAGAAGATTATCTTGGTGAGCCAGTAACTGAAGCAGTAATTACTGTTCCTGCTTATTTTAATGACGCACAACGTCAAGCAACTAAAGATGCTGGTCGTATTGCTGGTTTAGATGTTAAACGTATTATCAACGAACCAACAGCAGCAGCATTAGCGTATGGTTTAGATAAAGATGTCGGTAACCGCACCATTGCAGTTTATGACCTTGGTGGTGGTACATTTGATATCTCAATTATCGAAATTGATGATGTTGATGGTGAAAAAACATTCGAAGTATTAGCAACTAATGGTGATACTCACTTAGGTGGTGAAGATTTTGACTCTCGTTTAATTAACTATTTAGTTGATGAGTTTAAACGTGAACAAGGTTTCGATCTTAAAAATGATCCACTTGCAATGCAACGTTTAAAAGAAGCAGCTGAAAAAGCGAAAATTGAATTATCATCAGCACAACAAACTGATATTAACTTACCATATATCACTGCTGATGCAACTGGACCAAAACACTTAAATATCAAAGTGACTCGCGCTAAACTTGAATCATTAGTTGAAGATTTAGTTAAACGCTCAATGGAACCAGTTAAAACAGCATTAAAAGATGCAGGTCTTACTGTTTCTGATATTAAAGATGTGATTTTAGTTGGTGGTCAAACACGTATGCCAATGGTACAAAAAGCCGTTGCAGACTTCTTTGGCAAAGAACCACGTAAAGACGTTAACCCTGACGAAGCAGTAGCAGTAGGTGCTGCGGTACAAGGTGGTGTATTAGGTGGTGATGTTAAAGATGTATTATTACTTGACGTAACCCCATTATCATTAGGTATTGAAACAATGGGTGGTGTAATGACTACCTTGATTGAGAAAAACACAACTATTCCAACTAAACATAGTCAAGTGTTCTCAACTGCTGAAGATAATCAATCTGCGGTAACCATTCATGTGTTACAAGGTGAACGTAAACGTGCAAGTGATAACAAATCATTAGGTCAATTTAACCTTGATGGAATTCAAGCTGCACCACGCGGTATGCCACAAATTGAAGTAACATTTGATATCGATGCTGATGGTATATTGCATGTATCAGCAAAAGATAAAAATACTGGTCGTGAACAAAACATTACCATTAAAGCTTCTTCAGGTTTAAGTGAAGAAGAAATCCAAAAAATGGTCAATGATGCGGAAGCGAATGCTGAAGCTGACCGTAAGTTTGAAGAGTTAGCACAAGTACGTAACCAAGCAGATCACCTTGTTCACTCAACTCGTAAACAAGTGACTGATGCAGGCGATCAATTATCTGCTGATGATAAAAAAGCGATTGAAGATGCGGTAACTGCATTAGAAAATGCTGCTCGTGGTGAAGATAAAGCTGAAATTGAAGCTAAAATCAATGCGTTAATGGAAGCATCAAAAAAATTACTTGAATTAGCTCAACAACAAGCTCAAGCAGATCAATCTGCAGGTCAAGCAAATAATGGTAGCGCTTCGGCACAAGATGATGTTGTTGATGCTGACTTCAAAGAAGTTGATGATGATAAAAAATAATCGTTAACTAAAATGTTTTTTAATGAGTTATTTCAACGAGTTTTAGACATGTAACACATTAAACGGGCGCGAGGTAACTCAAGCCCGTTTAGTTGTTTATGTAATAAATAAAAATAAAGGTAAATTATGGCGAAGAAAGATTATTATGAAACATTAGGCGTAAGTAAAAGTGCTACTGAAGCTGAGATAAAAAAAGCCTACAAACGCCTAGCCATGAAATATCATCCGGATAAAAATCAGGATAATAAAGCAGAAGCTGAAGCGAAATTCAAAGAAGTCAAAGAAGCTTATGAAATCTTAACCGATCCACAAAAGAAAGCTGCTTATGATCAGTATGGACATGCTGCTTTTGAACAAGGTCAAGGTGGTGCTGGAGGCGGTGGCTTCGGCGGATTTGGTGGTTTTGGTGGAGGTTCTGCATTTGATGATATCTTCAGTGATTTCTTCGGTGGTGGGCGCGGACGTGGTCAAACCGCGTCACGAGGCGATGATTTACAATACAACATCTCATTAACGCTAGAAGAAGCAGCAAGTGGCGTAAGTAAAGAGATAAAAGTACCAACATGGGTAACTTGTGATGTATGTCATGGACAAGGAACAGAAAAATCATCTGATGTCGTAACGTGTGATACATGTCATGGCGCTGGTGTTGTACAAATGCGACAAGGCTTCTTTGCTGTACAGCAAGAGTGTCCAACCTGTCACGGTCGTGGAAAAATCGTTAAAAATCCATGTAAAAAATGTCATGGTGAAGGACGTATTCAGAAAACGAAAACACTATCTGTTACCATCCCTGCTGGCGTGGATACCGGAAACCGTATTCGACTTTCAGGCGAGGGTGAAGCGGGACTTAATGGCGCCCCAGCTGGAGATTTATACGTTCAGGTACAAGTAAAACCACATGCAATCTTTGAACGTGATGGTACAAACTTACATTGTGAAATTCCAATTAACATTGTTTTAGCATCACTTGGTGGTGAAGTAGAAGTACCAACACTAAATGGTAAAGTCAGCTTAACCATACCAGCTGAAACTCAAACAGGTAAAATGTTCAGATTGCGTGGAAAAGGAATTAAATCATTACGCGGTAGCGCAGTAGGTGATCTATACTGCCACGTAGTGGTTGAAACCCCAGTAAACTTAACTGGCAAACAAAAAGAGCTACTAAAAGAATTGGGTGAAAGTTTCAAAGCGGACAAAAACTCAAAACACAGCCCAAAAGAAAAAAGCTTTTTTGATAAAGTGAAAAAGTTTTTTGGATAAAAAAATATCACTTAATAGCGAAGCAGGGCTTCGCTATTTTTTTGACACTCAAACAAGACTAAATGTATCTGTAAATATTAAATGTAAATTTGACCCGGCGCAGTAGTTAACTTGGGTGAAATAAAACCTAAATTAAAAGTTAAAAAAAACCCAGCATAAAGCTGGGCGAAACTTATTGTCAAATAAGAAACTTAGATTTTAGTTGTAAAAGTACGAGCAATAACATCGCGTTGTTGTTCAGCTGTTAACGAGTTAAAACGAACAGCATAACCAGAAACACGAATAGTTAATTGTGGATATTTTTCTGGATGTTGAACAGCGTCTTCTAAAGTCTCACGACGAAGAACGTTCACATTTAAGTGTTGACCACCTTCAACTTTAATTGTTGGTGCTACATCTAATGGAATTTCACGATATTCGATTTGACCAAGTTCAGCAGTTGGGACAACTTGATCTTCTTTATAAACTGATTTAGCAGCAACACAACGAGCTTCTTTTGTTGAATCATCTAATAACCAGAATGAGTTAAGTAGTGCTTTATTATCAGCTTTAGTAATTTGGATACCTGTAATCATTTTAAATCCTCCTAATGGATCTGGACGTTATTGTCCTAAACTATTGAGACTAATATAGCACTTTCAAAATTTGATTAAAATCAAAAAAAGCTATTAATCTGATAAGTTTTACCGTTGATTAGCTTTTTAGCAA
>CALYPO010000022.1 GCA_945276085.1 uncultured Gilliamella sp. | reverse complement strand
GGTTCCAAAGTATTTTCGATTCGACATGTTTATTCCCTCACACAAAAGTAATTTTGATTAACTCATTTATAATGAGTAATTTTTATTATTAAACATTAATAATTACACGCCAATAAGGTGTAATTAATGACTAAATTATCGTAAAATATTTAAATTTTACTGAATGTTAACTGTAATTTTAATCTCGATTATCATTGGCAAATTTTAATAAAACTTGGCTCTCTTTTATAAATCGCTTGGCATAAGGACCAAACCATTTGGTGACTTCATTGAAATTTTCAACAAATTTAGTCTTATCTCGTTGTTCAATTAATTTCACCATTTGGCCAAAACATTCATAATAGCGTTTAATTAGTTCAATATTATCATCGGATGCCATGATGATATCGGCATAGAGCTCGGGATCTTGAGCAAATAAACGCCCCACCATCATGAGTTCTAATCGATAAATCGGTGATGATAAGGCGATGAGCTGCTCCAAATCGGCTTGTTCACGTTGTAGATTAACGCCATATGAAAAAGAGGTGAAATGGCGTAAAGCTTGAATAAACGACATACATTTATCATGTTCTTTAGCGTCAATTGCGCATAAGTTAGCACCCCAAATTCGCATTTGCTCGATAAGCCATTGGTATTGTTCTGGATAACGACCTTGGCAATAAACAATAATTTGTTTGGCTAAATTTGGCACGTCTGGACCAAACATTGGGTGTAATCCAACTACTGGCCCTGAATGTTTATCAAGCATGGCTTGTAATGGTTTGACTTTTATAGACGTAAAATCAGTTAAGATACAATCTTTGGGTAATGGCGGTAATTGTTCAATGATTTCGCATGTTTTGTTGATAGGTACTGTAACAATAACGGCAGCGGCATCAGCGACAACTTCGGCTGCTTGATGCATGGTTTTAGAACCCAGCGTTTTAACTTGATAGCCAGATAATGTAAATAAACGAGAAAACAGGCGCCCCATTTGACCATTACCACCGATGATGACAATTGATCCGCTACCTGTATATACTTTTTTGAAACCTTTATCGTTTTCACTGATGTAAGACTCACGCATTAACCGGCGTAAAATATCCTCAATTAAAACGGGTGATATGCCTAAATTTTCGGCTTCGTGTTTACGTTTAGCTAACATATCGGCTTCACGTTTGGGATCATAAATCGGAATTCCATGTTTGCTTTTTACCTCACCAACTTTGGCAACTAATGCTAGTCGTTGACTAATTAAAGCTAAAATTGATTTGTCGACTTCATCAATTTTATCGCGTAGTGTGAGTAATTCCGTTGACATAGATGGGATTCCTTTAGCACAAATTGAAGCTTTTACTGTAATAGCTTAACAGTATAACGTATTTTTGGTAGCATGAGTCAATGACAACGTTAATTCCAGTATAATAAATTTATTATGAAAGTTATCTCATTTAATATTAATAGTCTTCGCGCCAGAATTCATCAGCTCGCTGCGATTATTGATATCCATCAGCCTGATATAATCGGTTTACAAGAAACGAAAGTACATAATGATCAGTTTCCGGTTGAAGAGTTAGCCCAATTTGGTTATCACTTACATTATCATGGGCAGAAAGGGCACTATGGTGTTGCACTTTTAACCAAGCAACAGCCCATATCAGTACAATGTGGCTTTCCCACCGATGAACAAGATGCCCAATGCCGTTTAATCATGGCACAATTACCCACCAATGAAGGTAATTTAACGGTGATTAATGGTTATTTTCCTCAAGGCGAAAGTTTACATCATGAAATCAAGTATCCAGCAAAACGTAAGTTTTATCAGGATCTGATTGATTACCTAAAACAGCAACAATTAAGTGAACAGCTCTGTTTAATTATGGGCGATATGAATATTTGTCCAACTGATATTGATATTGGAATATCGGACGATAGCCGTAAACGCTGGCTACGTACTGGTAAATGTTCGTTTTTACCTGAAGAGCGAGATTGGATGAACAATTTACTGTCGCTTGGCTTTACAGATACTTATCGTAATGAACATCGAACAAAACAGGAATATTCTTGGTTTGATTATCGTTCCAAAGGCTTTGATACGGGTACTGGGCTTCGAATTGATTTAATTTTAGCCAGCCCAAAACTGTTATCTTATTGTCAGCAAACAGGTATTGATTATGAAATTCGGGCAATGGAAAAGCCGTCTGATCATGCGCCAATTTGGGCAGAGTTTGATTTAGTTTAAGTTTATACACCTATTTAGTAAGGATAATAGCATGCAAAGTCGTTCAATTTTATCAGTTAAAGATCTTAATCAAATGGTAAAAGATGTACTTTCAGATGCTATTGGCCAGATTTGGTTAGTGGGTGAGATTTCTAATTTTTCTCGCCCATCATCAGGTCATTGGTACTTCACGCTAAAAGATGATGCAGCTCAAGTGCGATGTGCAATGTTTCGTAATAGTAATTTTCGAACGGGCTTTACTCCCCAAAATGGCCAGCAAGTTTTAGTTCGAGCAACTGTCACACTTTATGAAGCACGCGGTGAATATCAACTGGTGATTGATCAGCTACAACCAGCAGGTGCAGGTTTATTACAACAAAAATTTGAACAGTTAAAGCAAAAACTATCCGACGAGGGGCTATTTGATGCTATTTATAAAAAACCCTTACCGGATAATATTCGAACAGTAGGTATTATTACTTCATCAACCGGCGCAGCACTACATGATATTTGTCAGATATTAAAGCGCCGAGATCCAAGTTTGCATTTAATTATTTATCCAACACAAGTACAAGGTACTGAAGCTGCCGCGCAAATTGCTCGAATGATTGAAATTGCCAATATTCGTCAAGAATGTGATGTATTAATTGTTGGCCGAGGAGGGGGATCATTAGAGGATCTTTGGTCTTTTAATGAAGAGGTCGTAGCAAGAGCGATTTTTGCTAGCCGTTTACCGATTGTCAGTGCTGTTGGGCATGAAATTGATTTTACCATTGCCGATTTTGTCGCTGATGTTCGAGCTGCTACGCCTTCGGCTGCTGCTGAATTAGTTAGCCAAGATAGCTTAGATCAAATAAAGCGGTTACAAATTCAAGAACAGTATTTATCTATGGCTATTGATTACTATTTAACAAGATGCCGTGAAATGTTAAATAAAGGGTATCATCGATTACAAACTCAACATCCGCAAGCAAAGTTAGCCAAACAGTTAAATGTACTATTAACTTATCGTCATGCCTTATATGACAATATTCAGCAATATTTGCTTCGACAAACAAATCGATATAATTACTTAGATAAAAGATTGTTACGTCTCTCTCCGCAAAATACGATAAGCGCTTTACAGCAGACAATTAATCAACGTCAGCAACAAATAATCCATCTGATTGAGCAAAAATTTACTCAATCACAACATCAATTCGCCTTACAAACCTCACAGCTTAATAGTGTCAGTCCACTTGCCACATTAGAACGAGGTTATTCAGTGACCACAACGGTTGATAATGCGGTGGTCGGTTGTGCGGCACAAGTGACCGTTGGTGATTTCATCATTACCAGGTTAAAACAAGGTAAACTTGTTAGTCAAATTACTACAATTGATGATAAAGATATCACCTCAAAGTGATCTCAGTGAATATAAAAATTAAGAGTATTCGATCTAAATTGAATAAGCTTTATCACAAGGTTGATATTTAAATTGGTTGTTCACTATATTTATTAATTGAATTGTCAAAACTTGCTGAAAATTATATTTTTTATCGATATTTCAAGGTGTTATTTGCTTTGCAATTTAGGCTGGCACTAGTATATAATTCGAGCATAACAAATTATTATTTTATTTAAAAAGTGTATGAATCCTCCAATTGGTATTGATTTAGGTACGACCAACAGTTTAATTTGTGTCTGGCAAGAAGGTAAGCCAACGTTGATTCCCAATGCTATCGGTGAAGTTGTAACACCTTCTGTGGTAAGTATTGATGAAGATGATTCTATTTTAGTTGGCCGTGCAGCGCTGTCTCGCTTAACGACTCATCCTGATAAAAGTGCTGCCGCATTTAAACGATTTTTAGGTTCAAATAAAATTTATGAGCTAGCCGGTAAAAAATTCACCCCAACAGAACTTTCAGCATTAGTTTTAAAATCGTTAAAAGCCGATGCCGAAGCATTTTTGCAACAAGAAATTCGTGATGTTGTTATTTCTGTTCCGGCTTATTTTAATGATGAACAGCGAAAGCAGACTCGTTTTGCTGCCGAGTTAGCTGGTTTAAACGCAGTTCGTTTGATTAATGAACCAACCGCTGCTGCCATGGCCTATGGACTACATGAAGAACAATCAGGTAATACGTTAGTATTTGATTTAGGTGGCGGGACCTTTGATGTAACCGTACTTGAATATGCTCTACCGATTATTGAGGTTCACGCTTCAGCGGGTGATAACTATCTAGGTGGTGAAGATTTTACCCATGAAATTGTTCAAGCTTGTTTAAGTGAATGGAAGCTTAAACAACAAGATATTGCTGTTGATGATTATGCTCGATTATTAGATTTAGCTGAACAAGTCAAATGCAAGTTAAATGGTGAACAAATGCAATATTTAACTTGGTTTTGGCAAGATAAAGAGTGGCAATTTGAACTTAATGAAAGTCGAGCTAAAGTGATTTGGCTACCACTGCTTAATCGTTTGCGAGCGCCAGTTGAACAAGCCTTAAGTGATGCGCGTTTAAAGCCTGCTCAACTTGAACATATCGTATTAGTAGGGGGATCATCACAGCTAGGTGTGGTGCGTGAATTGGTGACTAAACTTTTTGGTAAATTACCTTATCGTCACATCAATCCGACTACAATTGTGGCACAAGGTGCGGCGGTACAAGCGGCTTGCCGTTTGCGCAATCAAGATGTTGAAGAGGTAATATTAACTGATGTCTGTCCTTATACACTTGGTATTGAAAGTTGTTCAGGTAAGGTAAGTGGCTTGTTTTCACCTATCATTGAACGTAACACTATTGTGCCAACGTCTAAGGTAAAAACGTTTTATTCAACGCAACCACAACAAAAAGCGATCTGCATTTCGGTTTATCAAGGCGAAAATCCTCGAGTAGAAAATAATGTGTTGATTGATGAGTTTGAAATACCACTTACACCGATGGAAAAAACACAGGGTGTTGATGTTCGTTTTAGCTATGATTTAAATGGATTATTAGAAGTTGACGTTGTTCTACTTGAGACCGGTGAGCAATATGGTAAAGTGATCGATCAAAGCCCAATTGGATTAACCGATAAGCAAAAACAGGAAAGCCATGAGCGGTTAAAAGCGTTAAAAATACACCCACGTGATGAAATGCCAAATCGTACTTTATTGGCAAGATTAGAGCGTGCATGGGCGCAATCACTAGGCGATGAACGACTGTTGATTGGATCTTATATTGAAGATTTTTTAACGGTATTAAATCAACAAAATTTAGATGAAATAAATCAGATGCGCAGTGAAATTGAGTCACAATTAAACGATTTAGGTCGGTAATTGCTTAGCTGCATGATTTGATAAACGTTTAATTCCCCCCCTTTTATTTAGTTGATTTAAAAAAGGGGGAAGTTTGGCTAACGACTTTTGCTTTATTCTAAAGGCGGACCAAAACGATTGAGCTGTGTAAAACTAGGCTGATAACAAGGATACAGTAAAAAGATTAACAAAAATGTGTTTATACTAAAAAAGTATTTTTGTCCTTGATAGCTATCATTCAGACGTCGTTTTATGGCAAACACGATATTTATTCCGGCAAAAATATAAGATATCGTCAAGAGTACAGAAAATATATTTGGCGTCTGATTATATATATCCATAAATGTCTTACCGTAAGCAATGATAATCAAACTAACAAATAACTGTTTCGCAAATCCTGATAGGTCAGTACGGCCATTCCAACGCCAAAATTGCGTCCATTCATTTTTAGGCAGCGATAACGAGTTTAAATACGCTTGTTTTTGGTTATTTTGGGCTAAAAGCAGTGTGGCACAAAGTCGCAGTATCAAATCATTATCCGTGTTATCTTTTAACTCTTCTAATTTTTCAAGTTCAGTTTCTGAGCATATACCATATTTTTGAGATAAAAGTGCAATCATTGACTGTATCAATTGTGCTGGTTGGTGATGGCTGGCGTTTTGTTTGAAGTTATTCAAATAAGGTAAATCCCCGCTTTTCTGCAAATTAGTTGCTACTTTGATTAATGCTTTATCATCACCAGCAAAGTTTTTTAGTATTTGATCTAGCTGTTTAGCTTGCGAAGGTTTATTTAAGACAATCTTATATAAAAACATTAAATAAATTCGATTGCCATTTTTTAATTTTGCATGCCATGAGTGTGCTAATTTTTGCTCAATATCATTAAAATCAACGTTGTTTGGCTCATCAATAAAAGACTCTATCGAATCGGGATAACTGATTAACATACTATTAATCAATTTATTATCATTATTAATCAAACTGTATAATTCATCGCTTGTTTGCCATTTAGGATTTTTAAAAATTTCTATAATGGGTTTAAGTGCATTATTATTCGATAAATTAAAGGTATTACTGTGTTGTTGCAGGTATTGAGCGGTTTTAAAAGGCGAGTTAACAATGGCTAGCGCCAAGATACATTCACGATACCACTGCCAATAGTTATTTTTGTTGTAAAATATTGTGTTGTCATTGGGTGGTGAGGGTAATTGATAAACATTTTGAAATTTAAAATATACAACCCAGTCATACATCTCCATATGGGTGTAGTTTAGATTTTTATAAAGATGTAATATTGCGATGTCAGGTAAATGATCAAACCTATCAAGGAACAACCGGCTATATAAAAACTGATCGCCATTTTCATCTGGATCAAATCTAGCGGGAATAGGTAAGTTTTCATTATTATCATAGAGCCAAGCTTTGAACTCTTTCACTGGCGTAAGTCTTGATAGCCATGCTAAATGTTGTTTAGCTTGTCGCTTTAAATTAGTCAGAATAAATTGTTCAAATGGATCATCGCTCTGTTCATCTAAAATTTGTTGTAACATTGTTTCGTTACCGTGCCGTAACATGATGGCATGACGATATAAACGCAATAAGCGATTGCTACCATCATCAAGTAATAACATTGATAAGATTTGTCGGTAATTCCAGTTTGTACTTAAAGCCCAATTAATAAAATCTGCAATCTCCGTGCTATATTCGCTCGGATCAATTTTGGCTAATCGAGCGATGGTGGTTGGTGTAAATTGTGGAATGGTAAATAGATAATTGTCAGTTTTATCTACTTCAAGGCAGTAAGAGTCATTAAGCGCAACAAATAATAATGGCAGGTAATTACTAGCATAATATGCACACCAACCCGCAATCCAACTTTCTGCTTTTTCTACATAATGCCCTGAATGGTAAAGATCAATCCAAGCTTGTAAAGCCTGCTGTTTATTATTGAGTAAAGTATATTGATTTGCCGCGATATATTTCCATTCAATAATCAAATGTTCGGCTTGATCTGGTTGTGTTATTGCTGATAGCGCATAGTCTAAAATTGCTTGATTTTCTAATTCAGCCACACAATGCCAGTAGCTTAAAGCAAGCATCAATGTTTTATCATCAGGCAAATAAATAACAGTATCTTGTTGTAAATAGGCGTAAAGGTCCGCTGAACGTTGCTCCCAATATATCCATTTGGCATTATACACATACTCAATTGTAACATTTTGTATTGGCTTATTCGTTGTGGGTAAGGCGGTGTAATCAAAAAAATCCCCACCCTCAAGATATTTTAAAAAATTGTTGTAGTGTTCATATTGATCGGGATATTGGCTGATGAGTTGTTGTCGCCAACGCAAATTTTCGGCTAATAAGTTAACACATGATTGTGATATATTGGTAGTTTCATAACTTATTTCTAGCAATTGCCATTTGGCGATATCTATTACCGCCATTGGATAATCATAAAACGAACCAATAAATTTTTGCCACTCATCAATTTTGTAACAACGGTTAGGATCGTTTAATAGCGCTTGATAAGCAGCACAAATTTCATTTGCTTGAATTTGTTCGTCACTTAAAGGATCGTTTGGTTTTACTTCAGATTCTGCTTGTGGTTGATCAATTACTGTTTCGGTGGATTGTGCATACAGTATTGCATTGTCATAGGCTTGACGTAACGCTTTAAACCCCTCAGGATCCCTTTCAGGATGATAATCAGGTAACTTAGTTCGATATGCTTGACGAATAACTGCGATATCTTTTGTTGGAACAATTCCTAATAAATGCCAAATATCTTCATTCATGACCATTGATACTCCATTAATGATTCAGGTTTTTGTTGATCATCCAAATCAATAAACCAAGGTAAGCAGTTAAATGGTGCTTGTAAGTCTGAATATAAATTGGTCATGGTATGCGCGTTTGAAGCTCTGGATAATTCGCAACGTAGTAATTCTAAGTTTTCTTTATTATTTAGTGATATCCAATACTGATAACCAATAAACCAACTGGTGAAATAATGTTGCCAAGAGCTATAATAATATTGGGCACGAATACCAATTCTGAATAAAATCCATAATGCTTCTTGTTCGGTGATATATTTGTTTGTGATACCATTACGTAAAATATAGGCCATCCGTGCATAATCCCAACTTCGGATGCTAGCTACACCACATATAGGAAAGGTTTGTTTAACAAAATCAAGCAACACTTTTTGGTAGTCAGTTTGCTCGTTATAATACTTACACCAGTCAAATTCTGCATATCGTGAATAGATAAAATAATAGTGAGACAGTGTTGAAGCATGCCCATCATCGACCATATCAAACACGCAATTTAGTAAAGTTTCTCGAGAATCAATCCCCCAACTTTCGCTCATATCAACAAAATCTTGTTGAGGATAAAAAAATGGTGAAGTATAACTGGCACCCTTATCTTTATGTAATACAACCATCGGTGCTGACAATCCATATAACCAATCGATAATATCTTGATTCATATTTTTTATTTATATCATTACTTATATTATTTAATATAAAAAGATAGCAGATTTAAGCTTAAAAACGAAATTGTTATTTAAATTAATGGGATTAGATACATTTTAAAAATCCCTTTGATTGAGTGAAATGAATCTTAGACTTGTTGCAGTTACGGTAATTATATTTTGCAAATCAATGTCAACAAGGCATAATAAAAGCAAAGTAATCACTATTTGATTACTAAGAAGCAATAAATAAAAAGGAGTCACCATGAAAAAAATTGCTTTATTTGCAATATTCATATTTGGTGTGTTTATG
The DNA here is from genome assembly GCA_945276085.1 of uncultured Gilliamella sp. Classification (GTDB taxonomy): domain Bacteria; phylum Pseudomonadota; class Gammaproteobacteria; order Enterobacterales; family Orbaceae; genus Gilliamella. The sequence continues at coordinate 11,173 of CALYPO010000022.1, read as the reverse complement.
TTGCAAGGTTGTGTTGCTGCCGTAATTGGCGCAGGGGCGGGCGCTACTGCTAAAGTGGCTTCAGATCCACGAACAGCAGGAACACAAGTTGATGACACTACACTCAATTCACGTATGGGCATGAAGTTAAAAGATAACGCATCCACATTTATTGGATCCCATATTGCAACAACTGCTTATGATGGCAATATTCTTTTAACTGGTCAGGCAACAAATGAACAAATAGAAAAAGCGGATAGCTTAGCCCATGAAGTTGAAGGGATAAAAAAAGTTTATAATCAAATTCGTGTTGGTGAGCCTGTTGATGCAGGTACCATGACCAATGATGCGTGGATCACTACCAAAGTAAAATCTCAATTAGTTTTTAACGCTGAAACAAAAGCACGTAAAATAAAAGTTGTGACCGAAAACGGAGAAGTTTTTTTAATCGGTATTGTTACTGAGCAAGAAGGCAAATCTGTTGCTGATGTCGCAAGTAAAGTTGATGGCGTTAAAAAGGTAATTACGCTCTTTACCTCTCCAGAAAATTAATTTATCTGATGATTAAATGGGGAACTGACTCCCCATTTTAATTGCAATTAACCTATAGATTGAATCCGAGTAATTAATTGGCTTAATCCGTGTAAACGTGAAGGGCTTAATTCATCAGTAATTTTGAGCTTATTTAAAACAGCTAGAAAATCAATATTACTAATTTGCTGGGCTGTTTTATTGTTTGCCAATATAATCAATATAGCCAATAACCCTTTTACAATCCTACCTTCACTTTCGCCTTGAAAAATAAATGTACCATCTGGTTGTTTTTGCCAAGTTAACCATACTCGATTTTCACAACCTTGTACTAGGTTTTGCTCTGTTTTGAATTCGTCTGGAAAATCAGGTAACTGTTTGGACAGTATAATTAACTGACGATAACGATCTTGCCAGTTTTGTTGTGCTAAAAATAATTCAGTTAACGTTTGCGGTGATAGCATAATTAAACCCTTTTATCGCTGATTAATTACCAAATAGATTAAGCTAATGCCTATGTTTTAGGCTATAGTTAACTCAATACCTCCATCGCATTTTTTAATGCTGTAATGAATTTATCAATATCTTCCTGGTTATTATATGGCATGAGCGATATACGGATCACGCCTTGGCAACCTAATTTGCTCATCAAAGGCTGGGCACAAATCTCGCCAGTTCGAATAGCAATTTGCTGCTCACTTAATAAAATCGCGATATCATTGTGGTGAATTTGATTAATATTAAAACTAATAATGGGGCTATTATCAACGCTGTAAAACTTGATATTAGCTAATTGTGTTAACTGTGTTTTAGCATACTGAGATAATTGATCTGTATATTGCTCAAGTTGAGCCAATGACCAATTTTTAAGCCATTGCAGTGTGGCATCAAATCCTATAATTCCAGCAATATTAGGGGTACCTGCTTCGAACTTATAAGGTAGATCTGCCACAACAAATTCTGTTAATGATGCCTTTTTTAACATTTTGCCCCCACCTTGCCAAACCGCCATTTGTTCAAGTAATGCTTTTTTACCATATAAAATACCTAGACCTGTTGGACCATATAATTTATGGGCAGAAAAAGCATAAAAATCAATGTTAAGTGCTTCTACATTGATCGGTTGGTGAACAATACCTTGGGCACCATCAACCACTAAAATAGCGTTATATTGATGTACTAACTGACTTATAGCGACTAAATCAGGGCAAAATCCAGTGACATTCGACATTTGCGTGATAGCTACAATTTTAGTTCGTGATGAAAGTAGTGATGTCAGTTCATCAACATTGGACGACCATTTTATAATTTTGGCCCCGGTTTGCTGCGCAACAATTAGCCAAGGTAATAAATTGCTATGATGCTCTAATTCACTGACAATAATTTCGTCATCCGGCTTCAATAAAGGGCGAGCATAGCTTTGTGCAATTAAGTTAATTGATTCAGTCGCCCCTTTGGTCCAAATAATTTCACTACTGTTTTTGATTGCAATTAAATCAGCAACATTTTGTCTGGCCTGCTTGATTGCTTCTGTCACTTTTACCGCATCGTGATGTAAACTACGCTCAGCAGTTGCCGTATTATGGGTATAATATTGCACCGTTGCATCAATCATCGCTTTAGGCTTGAGTGCGGTTGCTGCTGAGTCTAGGTAAACACTTTCGCTAGTTAATGCTGGAAAATCCGCTCTAAATTGTTTAGGCGAAAAATGTTTATTGGCTGAGTTCAAGTCCGGCGATACCATTCCAGTAACCATTACAATCTCGTTTATGTTCAATGTTTAATGGATGTGATCCATCTTCATTTGCTTTAAATTGCTTAACAATGTCGAGTGTTGCTAGCCCAAGTGGCGAAATTCTAACGATATCGACAAGTCCTTTCATGTCTTTAAGATTATTTCCTAAATTGTAACAATAACCACTTTGTGTTTGAATGCCATTTAGTACAAAGACCTTTTGTTGTTCTTGAGAAAATACTTCTCGACCAACCGGATATTTGATACAACAAGTTTCACATTTATCTTTAGGCTTATCTTCTGATCTTGCAGTAAAACAACGCGCTGAATACGCTAAAGGTAGATAGCCGTAACTAAACACTTCAACTTCAAACTTTCGTTCAATATGTAAACCATCAAATTGATTAAGCACATTAGTTAACCAATCACGTGACAGTTCAACCGGCATACACCAACGTATCATACCTTGTTTTTGTAATAATTTTAAGGTTAAAGCGTTATAGCAATTAATCGCAGGGCCTGCTACAAAGGGTAATTTATGTTCTTGCGCTATATTAATTGCAGCTAAGTCATTCGCCTCAACTAAAAAGTCGCCATTATTAACTAATTGTCGTAAATCATTAAGTTCTGAAGGGGCTTCGAGTAGTGCAAGTGTTGACAAGACAACTTGCTTACCTGATTTTGCGATCTGCTTTGCTAATTCTAACCAATTAGCCACTTTCATTTCACGACGCTTAGTGCATACGGTCTCACCCATATAAATAATATCAGCCTCACTATCTTTAGCTGCGTGATAAAAAGCTTCAGTTTCGATTTTAGGCCAATAATAAAGCACTGGACCTAATGCGTATTTCATAGTTTTGCTCACTATATTGATATTTTATTGTTAAAAATGATTAATAATAATTGTTAATCGACATCATTTCTTTAAAAAAGAAGCGATTTAAAAAAGATTAAATCTTTTTTAAATGTTTTATTGTGGTGTTTTAAGTCGACCAATATCACATTATTGCCATTTGCGATGGTATGCACCTAATGTTGTCTGCGTTCCCTCAGAAACCGAACCAAGTGTATCCATCCAACTTTTTTCTGCCTGAAATGTTTGAGGATTTGCTTTATAGCGATCTATCGCTTGGCGCCAGACTTTTGTTACTTGTTCAACATAAGCCGGACTACGCTGTCGCCCTTCAATTTTAACTGATGCAATATTGGCTGCAAACAGTTCGGGTAATAATTCGATAGTGTTTAAGCTCGTCGGTTCTTCAATCGGGTGATAAAGTTCATTACCAACAAAATAACGCCCTTTGCAAAGGGTTGGATAGCCGGCGTTTTCACCTTTTTTATGGCAGTCAATTAACACATTATTTAAACGGGACTCAAGACCTTTTTCGGTCTCCTCCCAACGTACAAATTTTGCGGGTGAACAGGCGCCAACGGTATTAGGTGATTCGCCAGTTAAATAAGACGATAAATAACAGCGACCTTCAGCCATAATACATAAACTACCAAAAGCAAACACCTCTAAAGGAACCGGTGAAACTTGTGAAAGTTGTTTTACTTGATGCATAGATAAAACGCGGGGTAAAACAATACGATGTACGTGAAAATTATTATAATAAAACTTAATTGATTCTTCATTGGTTGACGACGCTTGCACCGACACATGACGTTCAAGATTTGGATACTTCTCTGCTGCGTAATCAAGCATGGCCAGATCTGCAATAATTAATGCGTCAGCGCCGATATTAGCTGCGGTATCTACCGCATGTTGCCAGCGCTCAAAGTTTTCAGGGTGAGCGAAAGTATTAATCGCAATATGCAATTTTTTACCACGCTTATGCACATAGTCTGAAGCTTCTAATAATCGTTTCTCATTAAAGTTTAAACCGGCAAAATGACGAGCATTAGTGTCATCTTTCAAACCGATATAAACAGCATCAGCGCCATTATCAATTGCCACTTTTAGTGAAGGTAAAGATCCAGCAGGGCACAGAAGTTCCATAATAATTCCTAACTTATGTTATGTATTAAATACCTAGTGTATTATGCAATAAATTATCATCTAATGCGAATAGAAAGCTAATTTTAGCTAAAAGAACAGCACAGGTTTAGTTTTGGGTATTATAAAGTTAACAGTGACTAATTAATATTGAAGATAATAAGGAATTAAACTAGTCAGTCACGGTGACACTATAAAATAGTAGCAACTAACTAAGCTGATTTAATAAATTAATGACCAGATATTAACTATTTTTTACCTGGTCAGGATGTTATAAAAAATTAACTTAATTAATTCTCTATTTTAGCGCATTTTCAAAATTAGTCATATTTTGCTCTGATTTTAATCGGTTTATACAGGCATTAATTGCTTTACTGGCAGTATCTTGTACTAATTGATAATTATTGATCTCCCATTCATTAAAGGGCTTAGTTCTCTCTTCTGGTGTCAGATCGTTTTGCTCAGAACAATCAAAACGAAATCCATTAGTACGTATAGTGGTGTTATAAATAAAATTATATTTATTATCGGTTAATCCATCATAAATTAATTTAAATTTATAAGGTTGTATGGTTATAACATTGTCTTTTTGGTTATTAGCATCGAATTTTTTAATTATTGTATATAACTGTGGGGCTAAATAATCCATAGTTTTATTTGGAACCGAATTGATATAACTGCCTTTTAAATCCTCTTTTGAAAAACCATCAATACTACCGCTACCAGTCCCATCAAGGAATAGTGTGGCAAATTCAAGAACCTTTAATCCGACAACTTTTGCTGTATCTGCACGAGAGACAATATTTAAATAATTATTTGTATCGTCTACAACGTGACCATTAATCGCGTTTTCAGTTAAAATATCAACTGTTGTGCCATTATTTAACGTTATTGTATCGGTATTTACAATTGTTGTTCTAGGTAGTGACTCTCTATTAGCACAAGAAATTAAGCTTAACATACTACAGGTTACTATAAACAATTTAAAAACTTTCATCATTATTCCTATTATGTATTATTAATTTTTTATTATTTTTCATTAAGTTATGTTAAAATATATCTATGTAGTTTTTTTGATGCGTTTTCATTATGGTTGTAAAAGTATCGAATGTCGAGATTTGTTTGCCACATTTGAGCTTAATTGATGCATGTATATTTTCGATTAAAAAATTTTTATTTGTATTTTTGTTTTGTATGTTTACATTCGATCAGTGTTAATTCTTACCTGATTTAATAATTAACATGCGATAAAATATACATAAAAAAACGTTGATGTAGTCTTAAGTAGTGCTTTTTGTTGGAGGCGGACTATATATTACAATTAATCAATTCAATAACTGTTTTTTTATTAATATGACATAACGCATATTTATCTCAACTTGTTGAGAATTTGGTGAAAAATACCATGTACTTTACTTCAAATACTTATGAACGACTATCTTTAAATCTAACATATTAATTCACTTCCAAAATTTGATTCTTTCTATCATGAATAATTAACTCACTATTATCTATTGCTGAATGCGTTATCGATTGTTCATTGTCTTTTTTATTATAACCGGCTGGCACCATTGGCATGCCAATGGTGCTGACGCCAACACTGCTGCTGCTGACTTTATAATCCGCTTTATTTTCGCTATGATTTTGATTAGTGGATAGTTGAAAAAGCGAGGAACTAAAGCCACAAGATGAGTTTAAGTTTGAGACGGTCAAGCAGATGACTGCTGACGAGCAGAAGTCAATAAAAGAGATTTTAGACGCGATGATTTTAAAGCATCAGGCTAAGCAGTTGATTGGTTAATTACCGAGCTAGCTAAACAAGAGAAGCTACACAACACAATAAATAACTGCGCAGATTAACGGTCGGCTACAACCCTAACGGTGTGCAATTCAACCCAAGACCACAACTGACCATTAAAAGCAGGTGGCTGGCGCAATTCGGCTTTTATGTGGACTGCTATGTTATCGTTCAGATTGAGTAAGGCAAATTGATAGTAACACTTGCGAAGTAGATCGCATAGTTAGTAATTAATTAGCTCAGTTCTGCAACAGGGATCGTAGAACTGGGAAAAAACACATAAACTAAACATCATCGGTTGAAACAACATCAATTGCACCACAAGCTTTAAAAAGCCATTTTAATGCACCCGATGAAAAAGGATTATCTAATACTGTAACCTCTACTAAAAAATGAGTATTTGCAATTTCATCATTAAATTTATGAGCATTCCACCAAAACCACTCTCTGGTATCTGGTTCAAGCCATACAAGCCAATTTCCTAAGCTCCATTTTTCATTTTTCTCTAAAATTACTTGTTTTTCCCAAGGAAGACTTTTTCTATAAGCAATTTTTTTTTCACTTTCACTTTTTGAAAGTTCTGGAGCACAATTATTAACAAACTCATATGGTAATATTTTTGACCATACTTCAAAAGAAGGCCAGGCTAGTTCTGAATTAAAGTTTACTATCATTAACACCCGTTTAGATAAGTTTAGTACTTCGTCAACGTTATTATTACAACGAATAATAAATCTAGCTATACCAATACCGGTTGTCTTTACTGTATAATCAGGCGGATTTTCAAATCGCTCCCTTTCTAATAACAATTGCCTCATGTATTCACTATTTATTACCATTTTTACCACTACCTTGAATTATAGATTTATTCAATTCATCAAATTGGTTTGGTCTGATACCATACTGATTATCTGCTTTTGTTGGATCAGCAATTACAGGTTTATCCTTATTATATTTCACCTCTGACTCAAATACTGCATTTTTCTTTACCTCATCTAAAAAAGATTTTGATACTTCAAATGACTTTATTGTGGCTCCTTCCATATTTTGAGATATTCGCTTATCTAAAAATGCTTGTGCTCTCGCTTTATCCCCAAAATTTAAATATAAAGTTGTATTACCAGTTATTGTCACCTCCCCATTATTACCAATAATGACTCGAGTATTAGGTGCTCCTTCAACACGATAGACAATAACTGTTTCAATACTACCTGGACTAGTAAGTTTTACTCCTCCATACAAGCCAGCCAATGAAGATACAATAGCATGTGCTGCCATAACATATTTATATTGTCGAGCAACATCATTTACATCTTTACCTGTTTCTTTGGCAATTGCTTCGATTGAAGCTAAATGAATAATGTTGTTGGGATCTAAACCGACTAATGCTTTGTTAAGATTTTCTGAGTCTTCTCTATATATATCAGCATTTGTCAAATTTCTAGCAACTTCTTTTTCATATTCTTTTTGCATTTCCCATGCTTCTTGCAGTAATCCTTTACAAGCAGAGCTTGAGGTGTTATCTAAAGAACAATTGTCTTGTAAAATTTGCTCTCGTTCTTTATCTAGTTTATTGAGATTTTCTAATTCTTTCTTTTCATCTTCTGTTAATTCCTCACCTAGATAGTTTGGCTTTATCCAAGTTAAGTAAGCCTTTCGTTTGGCTTCATCTACACTCAAATAGTTATTCTCTACCGCATTTTTACCACCAGCAATAGCGGTATTAATATCCTGAGCATCACCACCTAATGCGGCAATAGTCAGACCGGTGGCCAGTTGGGTGAGTGCGCTGACTTGTTGTTTTTCTGCTTCGGTTAACTTGCTAGTATTTTTACCGTAAAGTTGTTAACGAGTCAGTTAAGTTAAGATCCCATGCCAACGTGTAGCCTTTAACTATCCTAGCTTTTTTAGTTCTTGCTCAATTTGTTCAATAAGTTGTGATTCATCTAATTCATATTCTTCTCTGTCAGAATCAGGATTATAAAGATCAGCTAAACAAAATATGGATGATAAACATTCACTTATACTATCTTCATCATTAATCAAGATATTGTTATCTCGTTCTATTTGATAAAGTTCAATATAAGCTTCAACAAAAACTTGAGGAGTTATCCTTCCATTAACTAATGATCTAGCAAATTCTAATATCGTGAGGCTCATCGTAATACTCCATTTTTCATATAGTTTTCATATTGAGGTGTTCCTGGAGTAATCTTAAATCCGGTAACAAAATTACCTGATTTATCAAGAACAACTACATTATTTGTATTTGAATTAAAAAATACTTTCGAGTCTGTTACAAAGCCATAAGTACCTAGAGGTTTGGTTGCTTTATCTCCCATATGGCTTTTAATTGCTGTTTCATATTGACTAAGTGTTTCAGCGTTTTTCTTTGTTGTTGTTATCCCAAAATCAGCAGCATGTTTAAACTTTTTATCTAACTGTTTTTGTGTGATCCCTGTTAATTCATTGGCAACCGAATTACCACCCATTCCCTTTCCGGCACCACTATTTCTTACAACCGTAGTTTCAACCGTCGTTCCATGGCTGGCAGCCTGATTCATGAGTTGATTACCTGTGGCGATATCACCGGAATGATAAGCCTTTTCAGCTTCTTTCACTAATGCTTGCCCAGCTTTAGTCTCTATTTTAACAATTTTTCCAGCTACTTTAATGTATTTTGCAAATGGTAATGCACCGACAGCTGCTATTGCATAATCACCCCAGGTTTCAGCATCCCTGAAAGCAATATAGTCACCATATGGAGTGGTTAATATTGCAATATCTTCAGGTAAACGTTTTAAATCTTCTCTCAGTGGATCATACATGAACCTGCCTGAGTTCATATCATCAATCAGCTGAGTTGTTTCTTCTGGCGTTAAATAACCCGCTGCTGAGGCATGGAGGATACCGTCATAATTTGCTCCTGTTTCAGGTGAAAGACCTACAATATCACCGCCAAATCCACCATCAGCCCAACTTAATCCATTATTCTCAACCGCATTTTTACCACCAGCAATAGCGGTGCCAGCATCACCCACATCTCCCCCGGCAACGGCAATAGCCAGTCCGGTGGCCAGTTGGGCCAGTGCACTGATAGTGCGTTTATCTTCTTCAGTTAGGTCTTTTACATCCTTGCCATAAAGTTGTTTACGAATAATGTCCGCTGCCAGTTCACCTCCAACAGCACCTGCACCACCAACAAGTCCTGAGTTGCCTTGTAGCTCGGCAACCACAGCGCCTAAAATCGCATGAGTAATTAAGTTTCCGGCAACATTATCGGTTACCCAGTTGCCATTTTCATCCATGTGTCCAGTGTGCAGTTTGATTTGCTACGAAATCCACGACGCATAGAAGAGTAAGGGACCTTGATTAAATTAATTGATGCGATGATTATGAAAAGTCGGGTTGAATCGGCATTGCTGCCTTGATAAATAGCGATTAACTGTTTAAACGCAGGCTGTCTGTGTGCGACCACAATTAATCTGCTAATCACAACAACTCGACACTAAGAGGTAGTTATTTTAACTAAGGTCTATTCTAAACCAAAAACAGCCCTGCTAAAGATGAACCACCTATTACACCGTTGGGGATCGCTCTAACGTTGGTAGAGGTATTTCCCCCTTAATTTACCATTAAAGACAACCGGCTAAATGAACTCGGATTCACCACAGGCCAATCCGTCATCATTACCGCTAAAAAAGGTAAGTTAATTGTCGAGCTTGTGAGGTAAATCGCATAAGTGATAAATAATTAACTTAGTTCCGCTATCTCTATAGCAGAACTGAACTGAATTATTATTTGCCAGTTATGCTTAATTTACTGGATAATATAAAGTCCTATATTATCTACTATTTTTTTTATTGTTTTTTGAAGTGATACTAATTCATGATTATCTTTTAGAAAGAAAAACTGATGAGTTAAATCATAACCAGCAACAGAAAACATCAATAATGAAGGATACAAAAATTGACATAGTGGCTTTTCTTTCATTGCATTTCTTACAGCCAACAAATACTCATCAAAATTTAATGAGAGTAAATTACCATCAATACATACCATTTCTTGTTTGTCTGATAAATAATATAATGATTCATATAATTTTATAAATTTATCCTCAATATTTTTGAATAACTTTTCTTTTTCAATGTTACCTTTAATATCAGAATAACAGATTAATTCTGCTTCAGAATATTCATCTTCATTCAAATAATGGTCAAAATGAGAAATAGTTATTACATTATAGCTATTCATAAAACTATCATCATCAAAATCTATCGATAAAAAACTATCAATTAATTTATTCATTTTCTTAGTACATTCCCATTTTCATCTAATGTTGCAATCCGATTACCTTTTTTATCCATAAGCTTCCACGCACTTCCACCATGAGAATTAGCTCCAGCCCTATCAGGAGAAAGAATCCAACCAGTCTTTGGATCAACATAATTTGTTTTACCACCAGATACTTTTTTTCGATCTGTAAATTTACTTAAATCAATTTGGTCACCTTTATTTAAATCACCTTTGTAGTCCACAAAAGACTTATCTTGATTAGTAAGAATAAAACCCCGCCAATCACCAACATCTATTTCAGGACCTTCAAAAATACCACTATTCTTATCTTGCTCCACTATTGGTGTGACTAATTTTCCATTGTCTTTATTTTGTTCAGGAATTGGGGTAACTAGCTTTCCATCATCTTTATCTTGTTCTTGAATTGTCGAACCAGGTAAAGGAGGTAATGGTTCTGGGATAGGATACCCTTCATTTTGATGAGACCCACCATAAATTTCATAAGTTTTTAGTACTGCATTTTCGAAGTTACTATCTCCCATCGGATCAACTAATGCAAGATCAATTAATTTCCTTTGTTCGAACGTTAGACTGGTTAAAAAAGATTCGGCTTCAGCAATACTTAATCCTTTTGCAACTAGTACATCAACTGCTGTAATTGTTACTTGTTGCCCAAATGTTTCAGGTCGAAGAACTCGCCAAGCAATTATTGTAGCTTGAGCCAGATAGTTATTCTCAACCGCATTTTTACCCGCAGCAATAGCGGTGCCGGCATCACCTACATCTCCCCCTGCAACGGCAATAGCCAGTCCGGTGGCCAGTTGGGCGAGTGCGC